>NZ_JBHJMQ010000005.1:0-263470 GCF_042310375.1 Wenzhouxiangella psychrophila
ACAGCCAGGACCATGATCTTCCTGCTGGCAGGGAAGCTCGACTTCCGCAGTATCAATCCGCATGTGTATGCTTAACCCACTGGGAATTCAACAGAGCCACAAATGTTTTATCCAGTATGGATAGACCCAGACAACGATTCACTAGTCTATGCCGGAAAATGGATACCCCTTAATGAAGAGCCAGATTTGGAAGCTAAAGACGGCAATCTCATCGCTGTTTGGCCCATTCGCAAAGATTTATCCCTTGGGCGCTGGGGGATTTCTTCCGATACATTGAATAACCTCATTGAAAATGGTTATGCCAAACTAGGAAGGTTTGACCGAAAGCGCTCAACATGGGGAATTAGCTATCTAAGCGAGCAAGTACGTGAAGATATTGACAAGGGGCTGCTTCGCGTACTGGAGCGAGATTCTCGAACAGGCGTAGCCGATGTCGCGTACATAAACCCTTCTTCAAAACGAACCAAAACAACCTGGCATCGTTCAAGCCACGATGCTGGTGCTCATGGAACAGATCTATTAAAGGGATTCATCCCTGGCCGACAATTTCCGAAACCAAAATCTCTTTATGCTGTAGAAGACACTTTACGCATAGCTGTGGGAAACAAACCCAACGCCATCATCCTCGATTTCTTCTCCGGTTCTGGCACCACCTGCCATGCGGTGATGCGCCTGAACAAACAGGATGGCGGCCGCCGCCAGTGCATCAGCGTGACTAACAACGAAGTCTCGGCCGACGAGCAGAAGGCGCTGCGTAAGAAAGGACTGCGGCCCGGCGATCCCGACTGGGAAGCCCTGGGCATTTGCGACTACGTCACCAAGCCGCGCATCGAAGCGGCGATTACGGGCAAAACCCCGGAAGGCAAGCCGATCAAGGGCGATTATAAGTTTACCGATGAATTCCCCATCGCCGACGGCTTCGAGGAGAACGTGGAATTCTTCACCCTGACCTATGAGGCGCCGCGCCCGGTGGCGCATCATCGGTCCTTCGAAGCCATCGCGCCGCTATTGTGGCTGCGGGCCGGTGCGCAGGGCCGGCGCATCGACAAACCCCTGGAGGGATTCGACGTTGCCGAGACCTACGGCGTGCTGTTCGACCTGGATACGGCCGAGGATTACCTGTCGGGTCTGAATGCAGCGCCATCTGTGCGCATGGCGTTTATCGTCACCGACGATGACCGCGGCTTTGCCGCCGTCTGCCGCGACCTGCCGGCGGAAGTCGAGGCGGTGCGGCTGTATGCCTCGTATCTGACCAACTTCACCATCAACACGGGTCGCGACTGATGCGCTACACGCTCAAGGACTACCAGGAAGACGCGGTTGCCGACGTGCTGGCCAATCTGCGCGATGCCCGGGAGGCCTGGCATAGTGACCGACCGCGACCGTCGGCATTCTCCCTGACAGCAACCACCGGCGCGGGCAAGACGGTAATGGCGGCCGTGGCCATCGAAGCCCTGTTCGATGGCCACCCGGATTACGACTTCGAGGCCGACCCCGGCGCGGTGGTGTTGTGGTTTACCGATGACCCGTCATTGAACGAGCAGACCCGCTTCAAGCTGATGGAAGCGGCCGACAAGATTTCTCATTCCCGGCTGGTGGTGATTGAAAACAGCTTCAACCAGGAAAAGCTGGAGCCGGGCAAGGTGTATTTTCTGAACCGGCAGAAACTGTCGAAAAACGCGATGCTGGTGCGTGGCGCGCCGGACGCGGACCCGGACGATACACAACAGAGTCTGCAATACCTGCCGCCGCCGGATAACCGCGCGCAGACCATGTGGGACATCCTGCGCAACACCATCGAAGACCCGACTCTGACCCTGTACTTGGTTCTGGATGAAGCCCACCGGGGCATGAAACGCCAGACAAAGAAGGATACGGAAGAGAAATCCACCATCGTGCAGCGCCTGGTCAACGGCGCCAATGGCGTACCCCCGGTGCCGGTGGTTTGGGGCATATCCGCCACGGTCGAGCGCTTCGACGAGGCGATGGAGAAAAGTGCGGGCCGGGTGAAATACCCGAACGTGGTGGTGGACCCGGCGCGGGTGCAGGAATCGGGCCTGCTCAAAGACGATATCCGGCTCGATTTTCCGGCCGAGGCCGGGGTGTTCGATACCTCGCTTTTGAGGCGGGCGACACGATTGCTGAAAGAGTCCACTGACCTGTGGCGGCAATACACCGAAGCGCAGGACGAGGAGGCGGTAACGCCGCTGATGGTCGTGCAGATGCCGAACAAGCCCAGCGAAGACGACCTGCGAAACGTGTTCGAGTCGATTTACGATGAGTGGCCCGAGCTGGAAGCCGACGCGGTGGCCAATGTCTTTGGCGAGCACGCGGATATCGAAGTCGGCAGTTACACCGCTCGCTACATCTACCCGCAAATGGTGCAGGACCAGGCCCACATCCGCGTGCTGCTGGCCAAGGACGCGATTTCCACCGGCTGGGACTGCCCGCGCGCCGAGGTGTTCGTGTCTTTCCGCAATGCGAAGGACGTCACCTACATCACCCAGCTTCTCGGCCGCATGGTGCGCACCCCGCTGGCGCGGCGCATTCCCGGCAATGATCTGCTCAATTCCGTCGTCTGCGTGCTACCGAAATTCGACGAGAACACGGCCACGGAAGTAGCCCGCGCCATGACCGGCGACAGCCGGCATGACAATCTGGGCTCGGGCGGGGGAGAAGGCCGGCGCGTGCTGACCGCGCCGGTGGACATGACCGTCAATCCGGCCATTTCTGACGCAGTGTGGGACGCCTTCGATGCACTGCCCTCGCACACCCTGCCGCGCAAGGCGGCCAAGGCGGTGTCGCGGCTGACTTCGCTGGCCCAGGCGCTGTCCCGAGACGGCTTGCGAAAGGGCGCGCTGGCCGAGGCTTACGGCGAGTTGTGCAAGGAACTGGACGCCTTGTGCAAGCGCTATCCGGAAAAGCTCAAGGCGGCTGAAAAGAATGTCCAGGAAATATCCGGCATTACCCGCACGGTGGGCGTTGGCGACGGCGCCGTGGCCGATGAGCAAACCTTTACCGAAGCCGCCGATGACCGGGCGATTGCTGCCGACTACGCCGTGGCCGGCCGGCTGCTGGGCCGGGAGCTGGCCAAACGCTACGCCGATCATCTTGCCGACCCCGATGATGACGACACGCTGCTGGACGCGCATATCACCGTGGCCGCCATCGGCAAGATGGAAACCCTGGGAACGGCACCGGTGGTCGAACGCCTTGAACGGGAAGCCGACAAGCTGGCGCGCAAGTGGTTTGATAAATATCGCGTGGCGATCAAGGATCTGAGCGACGAGCGCCGGGCAGTGTACGCCGACATCAAGGGCATGTCCCCCGATCCGCAACGGGTCGAACCCCAGCGCCCGCACATCCGCGCCGAGAACACGCAGGACGAGAAAGGCAATGCGCTGGCCACGCGCCCGCTGCATCTGATGTCCGATGAGAATGGTCAATTCCCCGTGGCCAGCCTCAACCAATGGGAAATCAACGTACTGGATGCCGAACTGGGGCGTGACGACTGTCTGGCCTGGTACCGGAACCCCTCACGCGCCTCCGACGACGCGCTGGCCGTGGCCTGGCGGGACGAGGCGGGCAATTGGCGGCGCATGTGCCCGGATTTCCTGTTCTTCCACGGAAACGAAAACGACGTGAAAGTCTCCATCGTCGACCCGCACGGCCACCACCTGGGTGATTCCCTGGGCAAGCTACGCGGCCTGGCCGCTTTCGCGGAAGAGTATGGCCAGTCCTTTCACCGCATCGAGGCGGTGGCGAAACTGGACGATGACACGCTGCGGGTGCTCGATCTTCAGGATGAGACCGTACGCGATGCCGTGAAATCGGCCGCGGATGCCAAATCGCTGTACCACGGGCATGCCGCGACAGACTACTGAAGCTTAATGAAAATTCGCGAAACAAAACCAGGACCAAAAAGGAGGACACCTACCATAAAACCGTTGCTAGATCTGGGTAGAGCCTTATTTTTGTCTCGTGCCCCTTGGAAATCGCAGAGTCAGGCTTTATACTTTTTCGCAAACGTTGGCTTAAATTTCAGAAAGGGGGCTCCATGAAAATTGTTCGCTTCAGAACGGCTCTTCTGGCAGTATCCACTTGTCTCGTAGGGCTTTTGCCCGCTCACGCAACTGACAATCCTCTAATTGTTAATGCTCATGATAGTGTGCTCGAGTATCCATTAGAAGCAAAGATGATCGAGGATCTTGGTCTCGAGGTCGACTATGATAAAGCCATCCGAAGAGTAACCGACTATTCAACTCTTGACGAGTTTGACGCACGTTCAAAAAAAGACTCCTACATTTCGAACACGCGCAGACTCATTGAAAAGCTCGCCGGGTTCGCAAGCACCTTCGATGGCTTTGCAATTACTGGCAAATTAATGCTGAGCGAGTATAACTTCGACGAGCAACGTTTCTCAGTAACAAAATTTTATAAAAATGATGGGAATCGTTTGGTCTGGAATTTAGAGCGAGGCGAGCTTGATAGTCCAACCTACAGTTATCCACCCGGCGCGCGATTTGGTCCAGAAATCGACGGTAGCTTCCGAGATTTCCAAAGAACCATGCATTATCAGTTCGACTGGAATCCAACAGTTCTAGATTTTGATTTTTCTGTGGATCAGGAGGCGAAAGAATTCCTAGACAATTTCGGGCGCGAGCCGTATTTCGTTGTGCTGTCAACATTCGCTGAGGATGAGCTGCGACAAGGCGACAGTTGGGTAGCCTTTTTCTTTGAAGTCCAGTGCATGATTGTTTACGGGAATCGTCCTCACGTACGGACAGTAAGCGTTAACGGAAACAGCGTAACGCTATGCGAGGAGTATCAAGAGAGCGGACTTGCTTCAACGCGTTGGCAAGATCGTTTTGACGATTTAAGAGATGCTCACAAGGCTTACCGAAGCGAAGAATTCTCAATTGATGCATCGATTTTCGACTGGAAGTTTAGTCGTTGGATAGACTAAAAGAATGAAAAACCAGGACACCCACGATTTTCCGGCTGAATCAGCCTCGCGGTGGTCGGCAGGACATCGGAATCAGGGGGAAAACTAGGGCACCCACGGTTTTCCGGTTTTCCTACAAGCCGCTGCTCCGACCTCTCACAGTAAGCGGCTGCATTTGACCATTGCCAACTCGCGCGGCTACGCTCGTCCGCATGGGAATCCTCGACCTCGTCATAAAAGGCCTGATCTTGGCAGTGGCCGTGGCCATATTGCTGGTCCTGCTCCAGATTCAAGGTTGCGATATCTTCGATCGGACTGTTGGCCCAGCGACGATGGCTGAATTGAGTTCGGAGAGGCTTGATGGGGCAACCAAGCTGATTCTGGTCACTGAGGGGTGGGATATTCGAGATAAGGACTTGACTCACGCGAAAATTCAAGGGAAAGCAGGGCTGGCCGGAGTTCTTCTTCGCAGCTTCCACGGCTATGTTGGTGACGTAGAATTTCGGGATCGCAACGGCATTCCCGTTGCAGAAATTCAGGATGGCGACGTCAGGGTACTGATACCTTGATGCTAAGCTTGCTCTAGACCAAGAAACCAGGACACCCATGATTTCCCGCCTGAATCAGCCTCGGTGTGGTCGCCCGGCGATCAAAATCTGCTGAGGATGGAGTCGAAGTGGCCCTGATTTGGCGTTTCGAGCGGCCCGCCGGTGGTCTGAGGCCGAATTCACACACGGGCCGGCGCCCGGCTCATTCCGGCGAACCGGAGGTTCAGATCAGGAGAGCGTTACCAGGGGACTGGCTGTTCTCGTAGCTTCTTGAGCGCGTACTCGCCGGAAACACCTTTCATCCACGCATGACGGCATTCCGCACTCGCTTCTTGCGCGTGTCGCGCAAACCGCAACTGCTCCATTGCCTATGCTGCTGGCCCAGGTCGGTGGCCTTCAGCATCAAAGCCTCGGCCCGAGCCGATCGCCCGGTAGAAGCGGCTCGCGCAATGGTAGAGGCCGGTGTCTCGTCGCTGATCAGTTGGCTGCGTGGATAGGCCATGGGGAAAGGATGGCGTCACGCTGATCAAGGCGAAATCCCGAGAGTGCCGCGAACTCTTGTAGGACATTTCCTACAAATCGTGGGTGTCCCTGTCCCGTCCCTGTCCCGATTCGGGTTTCTACATTATCAACTTTCCGAACAGAAACCGGCAGATTGGATTCGGGTTGTGTGGTTCGGTCCTCAAGCTTGCTGATAGACTGTCGACAATGGGCAGCGTGGCAAGAATGGATTCCAGGCCTGATTTGAAAAGCAGTTTCCGGCTGGCCGAATGGCTGATTGAGCCCGCCCGAAGCCGCATCTCCGGCCCCCGGGGAGACGCCCATGTCTCACCCAAGAGCATGGAAGTACTGGTCTGCCTGGCTGATCATGCCGGCGAGGTGGTCAACAGGGATGATTTCAGCACCGCCGTGTGGGGCGAGGCCGTGGTCACCGACGCTTCGCTGACCAGTTGCATCTCCGAGCTGCGCCGCGCGCTCGGCGATTCGGCGGGCAGCCCTGAATACATCGAGACCATATCAAAGCGGGGTTATCGGCTGCTTGTCGCACCCAGCCCGGAAAGCGCGGACGAAGAATCAGTGGGCACCGGTCCTGATTCACCCCCGCCAGGGACGCCATTGGCGGCGCGTCAACGGGGCGGCAAGGGAGATCGCAGACGAGCTTCCACCTATCGGCCGGTGTTGCTGGCCGCCTTGCTTGTGGTCTCCGTCGCCCTGGCGCTCCGGTATTTCCCGCAGTCAGAATCCCCGGAATCCTCCGCGCCGCGGCTGGCTGTGCTTCCCTTCGAGAACCTGAGTCCTGATCCGGCTAACGCTTATTTTGCCGGCGGATTGCACGACGAATTGCTCACCCAGCTTTCAAAAATCGACGACCTCTCGCTCAGAGGCCGAACGTCGGTGATGAACTATGCGGGAACGACCAAATCGGTCCGGCAGATCGCCGAGGAACTGAATGCGGACACGCTGGTGGAGGGCAGTGTCCAGGCGGCCGACGGCCGGTTGCGCGTCAATGTTCAGTTGATCGATGCCGTCAGCGACGAGCATCTGTGGGCGGAGAGCTACGACCATACCGTCGACGACGTGTTCGCGATCCAGAGCGATATCGTCGAGCGGGTGGTCAACGCGGTGGGCGCTCAACTGAAAAGCGAGGATACCCGACAACTGGAGGAGGCGCCGACAAACAATCCGGCCGCTTACCGCTTCTATCTTCAGGGCCGGGAATATCTTAAACGCAGGGGGAGTCCGCGTCACACCCTGGAAGCTGCTCAGCAACTCTACGAGCGGGCCCTTGAGCTCGATCCGGAATTCGCCCTGGCTTACGCTGAACTGTCTATGGTGCACGCGCTCATGCACTGGTTGGGATACGACAGTTCGCCGGAGCGAATGGAACAGCAACGTGTTGCGATGGAGACGGCAATGCGACTCGCGCCCGATCTTCCGCAGGCTCGCCTGGCGATGGGGATGTGGCATTATTTCGGTCAACAGGATTGGCAGGCTGCCCGGGAGCAGTTTGAAATCGCGCAACGTGAACGGCCCGGCGACGTGGGCCTTATCCGGTGGATCGCCTACACCGACCGCCGACTTGGCAACTGGGACAAGGTTCTGGAGGCATACAAGCGGATTGCCGAACTGGATCCTCGCAATGCCGGCGCGATTTATGATCTTGGCGGCAGCACCTACGAGTTTACCGGTCGTTACCAGGAGGCGATGGACGCCTATGCCGAAGCACTGTCCCTTGCGCCGGACTTTCATGTTGTAGCTATCAACAAGGCATGGCTGCACGTTTACTTGCGACGTGACCTAAGCCAGGTACGCGAGACCATCGAGGCGCTTCCCGACGATGCCGACATCGGTGTTCGAGGAAGTCTGGCGACGGTCCGCGCCGAACTGCTGCAATGGGAGCGCGATGCGGATGGCCTGCTCGAGCTCATGGCTCGCACCCGGCCTAAAATCCTTAAAAACCAGAGGGTTTTCTACCCACCGTCACTATATGAGGCATGGGCATACCGGATGCGCGGCGATCAGCCATCGGCACGGGCATCTTTTGAAGCAGCGTTGTCCCAGCTCGACGACGAGCTTGAGAAGAGACCGGATGACTGGCGTGTGCGGGTATCCAGGGGATACGCGCTTGCCGGCCTGGGGCGTAACGAGGAAGCCGTGGCGGAAGCCGATTGGCTGGCGCAATTACCTTTTTATCGCAACGATGCCTATATTGGGCAGGTTCTCGGACTGATTCATGCCAGGGTCCTGGCTCAGGCTGGAGAAGCGGATCGGGCACTCGACGAGATCGAGCGATTGCTGGCAGGTCCCTCCAGGCTCAGCATCAATGAGCTCAGGCTCGATCCGTTCTGGGATCCGATTCGCGAGCAACCCCGGTTTGTCGCCCTGGTGAAAGAACGCGATTGAGATTGAGAACAGTCCGGCCGTCTCCGGCCGGACTGGGTACGTTTTTTCTCGATCGTTCGCGACCCGGAATAACCGGATTCATTCCATCACTCTGTCTGGTTGATGGTCCGCATCTGTTCCTCGTCGATGGCAAGATCCAGACCATCGCTAATGTAGACGAACCATATGTATCCGTTGGAGACATTGCTGACCTTAAACGAGTCGATCGGCTCTTCGGTCAGGAAGGTGGCTTCCTGGGCCTGTTGGTACAATGACCATCCATGCCGGGACAGAACAAAGTCGACCGATAGTTCGCGGTTGCTCGGCTCCTCGGCCGTGTAGATCGTCGAGAAGGTGTACCAGCCTGCCTCGGTTACCTCGAATGCGCCCACAAACAGGCCATCCTCGTTGCGCTCCACCGGCATAAAAAGGTAGCGGAAATTGGGAAATTCCTCGTCGAGCACCTGGAAGGAATCGGTATAGCCGAAGCCGCTGCCCTCGGGCCAGTCGGGATCAAGATGGATATGCACGGCGCTGACGTACCCGTCTTCAGGCAGGTGGTCGTTGAAAGGCCTGAAACTCGAGGCCGGGGCGGACCCGTCCGGGAAAAATTCACTGTAGAACTCGTTGCATTCACCGTGACGGATCACGGCATGAGCGTTGCTGGACAATGGGCGAACTTCGTCGACGTCGTCGATGCCGACACGCTCGATCTCTCCGCACCAGCCGGTGAACCCGGGATCGCTATTGTCCACCCAGCCGTCGTTACCCTGTGAAAAGTCCTGACGCCAGGCTTCGAACTCCGCCATGCAATGAGGCGGCAAATTGCCTCCAAGCCAACCGATCAGCCAGCACTCGTGGGTCAGATCGCGTACGAGCGGTTCATTCCCCCCGGAAGACGTGTCGTTCTTTAAAGACGGTTCAACATCAGATTGTGCGGATAGCGCGGCATTGCCAGCCAGCGCAAACGGGGCGCAGATCAGCAGCACCGCCAGGGTGCGGACTGAGTTCGTTGGGATATTCATGATTTCCTCCTGCCTTTGATTGGTGAGCTGCCGCGAATTCCAGTCTGTCTTTGTGCGGCTTGCTTCAGGTTGTGCTTGGATAGCGCAGAAGGCGTGGCGAAATTCTGAGAAATTCCTTATTTTTATCTTAGGAGAGGGTCTGGAACGTGCCGCCAGGGATTGAATTCGGGCACGGACTAGCGTCTGGCTCATTTCAGCTGCCTTAGTCCGGAGAACCTGCAGCTGGTTGTGGGGATTTGCCAAGGCCACGGTAATCGCAACGCTGAGCTGTAGAGGAATCTGGGGCCCCCACGATCTGTTCGGAACCCCCTACGTCTAGCCACGATGAAAAACGTGGCTGTCCTGATTTTCGCTCACGCACTTAGAGATGCTACGAGAACAGCCAGTCCCCTGGTAGCGCACTCATGACCTGAATTTCCGATTAACCGGAAGCCGGGCGCCAGCCCGTGCGCGAGTTCCTCCGCAGACGGCCGACCAACTGTCAAAAAAACCAGGACATATATGGACGCCTCCCTGTCGTCAAGGGAAATTCGCCTCCTGATTGTTGCTGCCACTGAACCGAATCAGAAAAGGTCTGCGGACATATATTCGGGCTCACTTTCAGCGCACTCCGGCGCCGGCCCTGGATGAGTTTCGAGATGCTCCGGGGCCTATACATCCATGTCCGGACGATCACCCAGCCGATCCGGGCCAGTTTGTTGGCCAGGGCGACCACGGCCTTGTTAAAGCCTCGCCGCGCGATCGGATCGACCCAGGTCGCCAGCGGTGGGCAGTTCCGACGGTGCCGGCAGATGGCCAGCGCATCGTGGGCATCGCTCTTGTGACTGTATCGCAAGATCAGTGTGGCGCATTCTTGACGCCGGTGCGAATGATGGAGGCGTCCATCTCATCACCCACGATTTTCCGGTCTGAATCAGCCTCTGCGTGATGGGCTGAGCCTGCATTCGCCCATGGGCTAACGCCAGGCACAACGAGCTCTACATTTCCTGGTTCTTGTCGGAGAACTCCTCGAAGAAGTCATTCGCATCCGCCAGGTAGTTGAAGCCGAAGATCCAGGTCGTCTCGGCGACATCTGAGAAATCGAGGCCGCCATCCTGAATGGCCTCGTTGAGGTATCGACCGTCTGCGCCGTTGTAGCGGTTTGCAACTTCGATCGCCGATGTCCAGATGGCGGTCAGCCGGGCATCGCCGATCTTTTCCCGCCAGTTGACAGGCGTCGCCGCACGGAAGCCCGGGCTACCGTTTCCAGTTCCGTTTCCGCTCGGAAGTTTCTGATAGGTCACGGATTCCTTCACGAAGGCCAGATCCCCCGGCGTGGTGACCTCTTCGTTCCAGTTGGCATGCTGGACAACGGTGACGCGGTCTTTCAAGGGGATTTCGGGAAGCTGTTTCTGGATCCTGCGAATAAGGGCGGCAGAGAAATCCGACTGTCCGCCGTCGGCAATCCAGATGGACCCGCCATCGTTCAGGGCCTTGATCGAAAGGTCGCTTACTTCACTAAGGGCGTTGCCGAAGTCTTTGTGCGCGTCGGACCAATGTTCGCCAAATGCCAGGTCAAAGACGCCTTCGGCCGGAACGTACTCGCCTTCCTGTAATCCATAGGTGCCCGCAACGGCATGGTATCGGACGCCGGAGAACCTTGAGTCCGCCAGCATCGTCGCGACTGCTGCGACCGAATGCACATCGTCCACATCCGTCTTGAGATCAAAGTGTGCGAGGTACAGGTCGCTGTCCGGGTGAAACGGGTCCAGTTGACCGGGGTCCGCGTTGACCTGAACGCTGTACGACAACAGAAAGGCGCTGATCAAGACGGTGAGTGCGAGCTTCATCCTTGGGTCCTTCGACGAGTGAATTGCCCAATCATGGTCAGATTCGGTGATGAGATCAAGAGAAAACCAGGACATATATGTCCTGTATTTCTCTCAAAGTACTCACTGTTGTACGGACCTGGCAAGACGGAAGCCGAGGGCGCCGCTGCTGATGGCGCGGGTGTTCGGGAAGCGGACGGCCGAACGCTGGGTCCAGCCGCTGCTGACAAAGGCACCACCCCGCGTAACGGCGCGATCACAGCCACCCAACATCCAAGCGCTGCCATCGACTGGTGCACCCACATAGTTATCGTTCCAGCAGTCCTGCACCCACTCCCAGACGTTGCCATGGGTGTCGTACAGCCCGAACGCATTGGGGCCGAAGCTCGCAACCGGCAAGGTTTCTTGGCGCTGGATACCGGTCGGGCAACCGGTCGCAGGTGAGGTGGCGTTGAAATTCGCCTGGTCGCTGGTAATGCAGGCGCCGGTGTTGAAACGGCCGCTGGTGCTGGCGCGGGCGGCATATTCCCATTCCGACTCCGAAGGCAGCCGATAGTCTTGGCCGGTCTTGTCGCTGAGCCAGGTGACATACTGCTGGGCATCGTCCCAGCTCACGTTGATCACCGGGCGATCGCCACGGCCATGGCCTTGATCGCCAGGGTCATGCGTACAGCCGCCTTCGGCCTCGCAGGCATCCCACTGCGTAAAGGTTACCTCGGTCTGGCCGATCGCGAAGGCCGGGGTATCGACCATGCGCCTCGGATCTTCGTTGGTGTCTCTCAGCGGCTCGCCGGGTGGGCTGCCCTGCAAAAAGCTGCCGCCAGGAATATTCACCATCACCGGACAGTCATCACAGTCCTTGAAGGGGCTGCCAATGGCCTCAAGACGATCCGAAAACAGCGCTGTTGAAGTGTAGACCACAACCAGGTCTCCTGCCTCCAAAACATTGGCTACTTCGCGATTTGGGCTGCTGATCACGGCATCATCGAGGCCGTCGCCGTCGAAATCGGCCAGCAATACGGCCGATCCGAAGTGGTCGAAGCTGACGAGATCGCCGGCGACTTCGAGGTCGGAGCGGTCCCAGAGCATGCTGCCCTGGTTGACCAGCCCGACGCCCGCTTCGCCATAGGCGATCAGGACCGCGCCGGCGTTGCGCGCCAAATCGACGTTGCGGTGTCGGCTTCCAACCATGAGCTCGTCGGCACCATCGCCATTGATGTCTCCGGCTGTCAGGCTGTCGGCAAACAGGGATCCCTCCAAGGGCGAACCGGCAAAGCCGTCGACCCCTGGCTGCAGGAGCCGATGGCGCGCGCTCGCCAGCCCTTCATTGGTGCCATGGAGGACCAGGGCGGCACCTGTGTTGTTCTGGTAACCGCGCAGGCCGACGACCAGGTCATCGAAGCCATCGGCGTCGAAGTCACCGACGGTGAGACTGCTGCCGAAGTTGTCGACCTGGGCGGGCACCAGATCGATTCCGGGAGAGTCCAGCGCCCAGACTTCATTGGTCGACACGTCAAGGCGCCCACCCCCGCCGTAAATGACGTGAACCGTCCCGGCGAAATCAGTCGTGCGTGAGTCCCACGGTGCGCCGATGGCCAGGTCGGGGTACTGATCGCCGTTGAAATCACCGACGGCCAGTGCATAGCCGAAGTAATCTTCGATGGCGACACCGCCCATGCCATCAGCATTGCGATCCAGGAAGACGTCCCTTTCCGCGGTCAACCCGCTGGCACTGCCAATCAGCACCTGGATCGCGCCGGCCCTATCAACCGTGCCGATATCCTCGCGCGGGACGCCGATGACCACATCATCGAAGCCGTCGTCGTTGAAATCGCCGGCGGCCAGCGAATAGCCCATTTCGTCGCGTTCTTCTGACGCGCCGCTGATGCCCGTAGTGTCCTGATTAAAACTCCGATTGTTGACATCGGTCAGGCCTGACGGCGATCCGTAGATCACGTTGATGGCGCCGGCACCATCGATCTCGCCGATGGCTTCGCCCGGGCTGCCAAAGACCAGGTCGTCGATGCCGTCACCGTTGAAATCACCCGTGGTCACCGAATAGCCGCTGTTGTCTTCCGGCTCCACCAGGCCCTCGATCGCGCCAGCCTGACTCCAGATCTCATTGCCTTCGGCAGACAAACCGCCGCGCCTGCCGTAGACCACGTGGACCCAGCCGGAGTCGGCGTTATCTCCCTGGTGTTCAAACGGGGCAGCGATCACCAGATCCAGGTGGCCGTCACCATTGAAATCACCGGCAGCGAGGGCCTGTCCGATCCTGTCGCTGGATTCGGCACCGCCGCCCAGGTCCGTCTTCGAACTTGCGCTGCTCTGGCTGAAGACCTGCGAGGTTTCCGGGATCAGCTGCGCCTTGGCGCTGCAGCACAGCAACAGGGCAGGCAGAAAAAAGATCGTTGTTCTGGCGCTGAATATCATTCGAACTCCCACGACATTGCGCTCAATGCAAGACGCCGTCAGGTGTGCGGGTTGGTGCTGCGGGACTTCTCAGCCCCTCGCTGCGCTGACCGGAGTCGTCCATGTGGACGCCATGTGATGACGGTTTGGCTTTTTACTCTGCTCCCGCGCGGCCCGTTTTGCAATGCTGCTTCGCACATGGCAAAAACCAGGGCTCCGTGAATTCACGGTGCCCTGGATTCCTCGCCTGCGGTCTAGCGGTATGCGGCGGCCTGCAGTTCGAACAGGGTGGCGTACTGGCCGTCGAGCGCCATCAATTGTTCATGCGTGCCGATCTCGGTGATGCAGCCCTGGTCCATCACTGCGATCAGGTCGGCCTGGCGCACGGTCGAGAAGCGATGCGAGATTAGGATCAGAATGCGGTTGCCGGCCATCGCCTGGAAGTGCTGGAACACTTCAGCCTCGGCTTTGGCATCCATGGCTGCCGTGGGTTCGTCCAGGATCAGGATGTCGGCATGCTCCCGCATGAAGGCCCGGGCCAGTGCGATCTTCTGCCATTGCCCACCGGACAGCTCGCGTCCGTCCTTGAACCAGCGGCCCAGTTGCGTTTCGTAGCCCTTCGGCAGGTCGCGGATGAACTCGTCGGCCAGGCCTTTGATCGCGGCCGTATGCCATTTCGATTGGTTCTCGAACTCTTCGACGTCCCCGGCACCGATGTTGTGGCCCACCAGCCACTGGTAGCGTGCGAAATCCTGGAAGATCACCCCGATGCGATCCTGCAGAGCCCGTTCATCCCAGTCGCGCAACGAGGTTCCGTCGAGCCGGATGTCGCCGCTTTCGAGTTCGTAGAGGCCGGCGATCAGCTTCGTCAGCGTCGTCTTGCCGGACCCGTTTTCGCCGACCAGCGCCAGGCTCGTACCGGGTTCCAGCGTGAGGTTGATGCCTTCGAGCGCCAGGGTGTTGCTGCCCGGATAGCGGAAGGACAGATCCACGATCTCGAGCCCGCGGCCGGGGGCCTCGCCCTGACTGACCTTGCCTTCGCGCGCGCGCACCGGCTGCTCGAGAAATTCGTACAGGCTGGTCAGGTACAAATGGTCCTCGTACATGCCGTTGATTGCGGTCAGGCTGGCACTGACGGCCGACTGACCTTGTTTGAAGACCATCATGTACATCGTCATCTGGCCCAGCGTCAGGCGCCCGGCCACGGTCGCCAGCACCACCCAGGCGAACGCGCCGTAGAGCGCCAGGGTGCCAACCAGGCCAAGTCCGAACGCCCACCAGCCGCGGCGGATGGTCAGCTTGCGGTCCTCGCGGAAGATTTTGGTGAAGATGTCCTTGTAGCGCTGGAGCAGGGTCGGCGCCAGGTCGAACAGCTTGACCTCCTTGGTGTAGTCCTCCCGCGCCAGCACCGATTCGAGGTACATCATTTCGCGCGTTTCGGGCGAACGCCACTGGAACAGCCGGAAGGCCTGACCGGCAAATTTGGCTTCGACCAGGAAGGCCGGCAGGCCGCCGGCGATCAGCAACAGCACCGCCCACGGTGAGAACGCGAACAGCAGGCCGCTGAAGCTGACGATGGCAATCCCGTTCTGGATCACGCCGAAGGTCTTCTGAACCAGCGAAAGCGGTCGCGTGGATGCCTCTCGCCGGGCGCGGGTGAGCCGGTCGTAGAACTCGGCGTCCTCAAGCTGGGCCAGTTCCATTTGCTGGGCCTTTTCCAGGATCATCACGTTGACCCGGTGTCCCAGACGCGCGCGCAGCAGGTTGTTGCAGATATTGAGCGCCGTCTGGGAGGCGGCCATCGCGGCGACTAGCAGGGCCTCCAGCGAGAGCCAGAACCACACCGCGTCGGTTAGCGTGTTGTTCTGGATGGCGGCCACCACGCTGTCGACCAGCCACTTGCCGACATAGGCAATCGAGGCCGGCAGCAGGCCGGCGACCAGCGTGAGAAAAGCCAGCGCCACCGTGAGCCACGGGCTGGTCGCCCAAACCAGGGAAAGCGCGCGCCGGCCATAGGTGGCCAGCGGCCGGATCTGGGTGAATATGCCGGGCGGCTGATCAGGCTCGCTGCTCATGGAGCCAAGTGTACGGGAGCATCGGGTCCGGGCCGTGACGGAAACGGCTGATTGCCCGCAGTGACCCGGATCGAACGGAATGGTGCATTGCGGTTCCAAAGTGGTTGTATCCGTGTATGTGGAGCCCGCCAACTTGAAATCCCTCGTTCTGCTGTTTCTGCTGGCGCTTGTGCCGATGACCGAATCGCACGCCGTCGACACGCTGGAGGTGCCGCTGACGATCGATCCCGGTTACCTGGAGTCGGTGGTGGCCGGCAGCCTGGGGCTGGATGACAAGGGCCGCGCCGAACTGAGTCTTGACGCCTGCAACCGCCTGACGCTGGCCGATCCAAGCGTGCGTTCAGCCGCCGCCGTGTTGGAGGTTTCCATGGCGATGACGGCGCGCACCGGTGCGTCCGTGTTCGGTCAATGTGCCGGTCTCCGGCCGGTCGAGAGCCGGCTGCACGTCGAATTGACGCCGCAGGTGTCCGAAACCGGCAGCGCAGCGCAGTTCCGGGTAACCGCGATAGAAATCCGCCGTCCCGACGGTCAACCCGGCATGCTCTCGACGCCGGTCCGGGTGCTGGCCGAGGCGCTGGTGCTGCCCCGGCTGGAGACCATGGTCGTGGAACTGAGCGAGCCGCTGGCCGCCATCGACGATTTGATCGAAACGTTCATGCCGGCCGGGAGCGAGCCTCGGGTCACGCTTGCCGAGCGTGGGCGACTCGCTCGCCTGGAAGTGCTTCCGCAAGGACTTCGTGCCGTCTTGAGCTTTGGTTTGATGCCGCCGGCGGCGGGACCTGCCGCCCCGGAACCCGTTCTGGACCCGGCCGAGCTGGCCCGGTGGCAGCGAATCGAAGACGAACTGGACGGCTTTCTGACCGTTGTTGTCGTGAGCCTGGCAAGCCAGCTCGACGATCGCGATCTTCAGCTCGAACTGCTGGCCGTTCTGCTTGACACCCGCCACCAGATTGCCCGGGCCCTGGCCAGCGATGAAGCGGAACCCGACGCGGTACGCCGCTTGTTTCTTGACGCCTGGGCGGCCCTGAGCCCGCTGCTGGCCAGGGCCGACCAGCTCGAGTTCGCCGAGGGTGTGGATCTTCGCCTGGCCGGGTTTCTGGCGGCCGGTGATGCGCTGAAAGCTCTCGATGCACTGGGCCCGGAGTATGGCCTGGAGATCAGTCGCGACGGTTTGCGTCGTCTGGCCCGGCTTTTGCTTTCCGAGCGTGCGCCAACCAGCTTTACCCCACTGCCGCTGGAGACTGATCCGGCGGTACGGTCACTGTTCGGAATGGCAGAGCGTCGGGCTGATCCTGCGCTGGCACGGACTGCGGGGCCCTGGTGGTCGCGGCTCATTTCCAGTGCCCACGCTGAAACCCTGGCCCCGGCCGAGGCGCTGCGCGGTGTGGTGCCGAGGCTGGATCGCCTCGATGACTACCTGGCGCTGGTTGCGCGCCTGATCAACGAGGCACTTGATGCCCATTCGGCCGGGCAGTCGCGTGTGCCGGCCGAGTATCAGGATCTGCTCGATCCGTTGGTTCGGGCCACCGCCTGGAAGGAATCGTGCTGGCGCCACTATGAAGGCACGGCGGATCAGCCCCGGGTCATCCGCTCGCCGGTCGGTGCGATCGGCATGATGCAGATCATGGGGCGCGTGTGGCGCGGTGTCTATGACATCGAACGCCTGGAGAACGAAATGGACTACAACGTCGCCGCCGGCATCGAAATACTCGAGCACTATCTGGTCGACTACGCGATCCGCCGGGGCGAGCACAATCAGTCCCGCGGCAGGGAAGGCCTGGTTCGCGCCACTTACGCGGCCTACAACGGCGGGCCATCGCACCTGTCGCGCTACCGTCGCGATGAAACCCCCGCGCGCTTGCGCGCAATCGATAATGCTTTTTGGCGAGACTTCCAGATGATGCAAAACGGACCCTGGCCGGAAGTCAGCGACTGCTATGTCAGAGAATGAACCTGCATGTCAGGTTTCGCCAGGGAAAAACCAGAGCGCGGAAAACCAGGACACCCACGATTTTCCGTCCTGAGCGCGAAAATTGAACTCACGAATCCTTCCCCTGTCGAGACCGACCAGCAACTCACGTTCGGTGCGTTGAAGGGCCAGGGATACGCGGGTCAACAATGGGTGTCCCGCGCCCGCTTCGGTTAGCATGGGTGCCGGGTTTTCACCGCGGCCTGTGCGGGCTGCGCAGCCAAGAGTTTCCACCAATGCATTTCAACAACGTCGTCATCCAGTCCGTGGCCGCCGTGGATCCACCGATTAGCCTGAGTTCGAAGGAGATTTCCCAGCGCCTCAAGCCCACCATGGATCGTCTGGGCATTCGTGAGGACCTGCTGGAGGAGATTTCGGGCATCAAGTCTCGCAAGCTGTGGGAAGCAGGTAGCCGGGTTTCCGATGCCGCCACTCTGGCGGCCGAAAAAGTGCTAGAAGAAAGCGGCGTCGATCGCTCACGCATCGGTCTTCTTATCAGTACATCCGTGTCCCGCGATTTTCTCGAGCCCTCCACAGCCTGCGTCGTGCATGCCAACCTGGGCCTGGTACCCGACTGCCTGAACTTTGATGTGGCTAACGCCTGCCTGGGTTTTCTCAACGCCATGGATATCGCGGCGGGAATGCTCGAGCGTGAGGAGCTGGACTATGCGCTGATCGTCGATGGGGAATCCAGCCGTCAACTGATCGACGCAACGTGCGATCGCTTGCTGGATCCGTCAGTCGATCAAGAGCAGTTCCGCGCCGAGTTTGCATCGCTGACCCTCGGTTCGGGCGCCGCGGCAATGGTCATGTCCCGCAGCGATCTGGAGCAGGATGGTCACCGCTACCGAGGCAGCGTGACGCGTGCCGCCACCGGGTTCAATGAGCTTTGCCGGGGCGATATGGAGCGCATGTACACAGACACGCGCGGCCTGATGAACGCCGGCCTGGAACTGGCGACGCAAACGTTCGATGCGGCCCGTTCTTCGCTGGGTTGGGCCCGGAACGACATGGACCAGTACATTATTCACCAGGTCAGTAGGGTGCATACGGAGTCCCTGGTTAAAGTGCTGGGGCTCGACCCCGAGAAGGTCTACGTGATTTATCCGGATATGGGCAACGTCGGTCCGGCTTCGGCGCCCATAGCGTTGGCCAAGGCCGCCGCCGCAGGCAGGCTCGAGAAGGGTTCCCGGATTGCCTTGCTGGGTATCGGGTCCGGGCTGAACTGTTCCATGGCTGAAGTGGTCTGGTGAAAACCAGGACACCCAGCGAACACGATCACCGTCCCAGTAGTGTCCCTCATGGCACCAGCTCGATATCGACTTCATGGCGCCCACCTTCGAAATTCACGCTGTGGATATCCTGGCCCCGCTCGACGTTGACCAGATTGACCTGGGCCGGCCAGATGTCGCGCAAGGCTTCGTGGCGAATGGTCAGCGAAGATAGCGTTTCCGGAATTGGCGTTTCCTGGTAGACCCAGAGAAACCGTCCATCGATTTCCGTGCCAACCGCTGACAATTCCAGCGGGCGGTTATCAGAATACAATTCGAAGCGCTTCCCGACGTAAGCTGCAAAGCGCTCGCGTACGGCTTCCGAGGCCAGGATATCGGCCTCGCCGCCGAAGATCTCGCGTACGGCATGTTCGGCATCGTGCAGCTGGAAGCGATGCATAACTTCGACATTGCCGGTGCGCTCATTGAACAACACCCGCGTGATCGCCGATTTTTGCTGATGCGCGCCAACGCTCGAGACGCCGCCGAGCAGCAGCACCAGGCACAAGACCGACAGGACGACTCGCATCAGCTGCCGCCCTCTTCTTCCTCGAAGGACTCCATCGGTTTCAGCTCGGCCTTGATGTCGTGCATGATGTCGCGGTCCTCGAAATCATCACCCTCTTCTTCCTTGAACGCCTCGATTCGCGACTCGATGATGCGGCGCGGATAATGATTGTTCTCGAGGTCAACATCAGCGGTCTCGAGATACGGATCGACAACGACCTGCTTGAGCTCCTTGTCGCTAACGAGCAGCTTGCTGACTTCTTTGGGTGTGCGTCGCCAGATTTCGGCCGGAATGCGCAGCATCTCGGTCGTCTCGTCGACGTAGGTCAGCTCGAGGATGATCGGCATGACCAGGCCGCCCAGGTTAGAGAACTCCAGCACGTAGTAATTCCGATCTTCTTCGACGGCGCGATCCATCGCTTCACGTTCCCAGTCTTCCAACCCGGCCAGCCATTCGTGATAGGTATTGCGGTCTTCATTGGTGACGGTAAATCGGTCGTTCTCGTCGTAGAAGTCTGTCACGTCCGGATTGCGCTCGACCCACAGATCGCGCTCTTGTCGGTTGCGCCGGACCGTGATCGACGGCGGCTTGTCCATCTCTTCCTGGCGCCGGCGATCGAAGTCGATATCAGGGTTTTTCGTATCCAACCGTAGCTTGTAGACTCGGTCGAGTGAAACGTCCACGTGGTCGGTGGAGTAGAACCAGCCGCGCCAGAACCAGTCCAGGTCCACGCCGCTGGCTTCCTCCATGGTGCGGAAGAAATCGGCCGGCGTGGGTCGCTTGAACTTCCAGCGACGGGCGTACTCGCGAAACGCGAAGTCGAACAACTCGCGGCCGAGAATGGTCTCGCGCAAAATGTTCAGGGCGACGGCCGGCTTGGTATAGGCGTTGGGACCCAGCTTGAGCACGCTGTCGGACTGGGTCATGATCGGCACCTGCACCTCGGACTTCATGTAGTCGACGATATCGCGCGGCTCCACGCCCCAAGGAATCTCCGGGTCCCATTCGCGCCCGGCCACGCCGTCGAGAAAGCTATTCAAACCCTCGTCCATCCACGTCCACTGGCGCTCGTCGGAATTGACCGTCATCGGAAAGTAGATGTGGCCGATCTCGTGGATGACCACGCCGATCAGGTAGCGTTTCTCGGCCAGCGAGTAAGTGCGGCTACCGTCGTCCTGCAGCGTCGTGCGCGGCCCGTTGAACGTGATCATCGGATATTCCATGCCGCCGACCGGCCCGTTGACCGACTGCGCGACGGGATACGGGTAATCGAACGAAAACCGCGAATAAACGTCCATGGTGTGAATGACGGCCTCGGTGGAGTACTTCTTCCACAGTTCACCGCCTTCCTTGGGATAGAACGACATGGCCATGACCAGCGGATGTTCGGCGCCTTCCTGCCGGTGCCCCTTCGCATCCCACATGAACTTGCGCGACGACGCCCAGGCGAAGTCTCGCACGTTCTCCGCCCGGAATTCCCAGGTCTTCGTTTCGTCGGTGGCCGCCTTCTCGTTCTCCAGCGCCTCTTCCTCAGTGACGATGAACAACGGGCGCTCGGCATCCTCGGCCCGCTCCAGCCGACGCTGCTGTTCATCGGTCAACACGTCGTCGGAATTGTGCAGGGTGCCGGTGGCCGAGACGATATGGTCGGCCGGCACGGTCAGCGACACATCGTAGTCGCCGAATTCCAGCGTGAATTCGCCACGCCCAAGGAACGGCTTGTTGGTCCAGGCCTCGTAGTCGGTATAGGCGTGCAGGCGCGGAAACCACTGCGCCAGCTGGAAAATGTCGTTGCCGCCCTCGCGCGGATCGTCGGGAAAATGCTCGTAGCCGCCGCGGGCAACCACCGGATTCTCTTCCGGGATATTGAAGGCGTAGTCCAGCGAAAACGTCACCGACTCACCGGATGCAATCGGCTCGGCGAGATCGAGGCGCAGGTTGGTTCCCACCACCGTGGCCGCAAGTTCGTTGCCTTTGTCGTCGACGACGGCCCCCAGCTCGTAGCCGAGCTCGGTGTCGGCCATCCAGTGCCTGCGCCGCAATTCGTCGAGGCTGATGCGCGCCGGCTCGTCACTACCCGCTTCCTCGGTCTTGGGCCCGCGTCGCCCGATGCCGCCGAAAGCCGTGCTTCGCTCGGCGATCGAATCCGGACGGAAACGGTTCTGATCGAGCTGCAACCACAGGTATCTCAGCGTATCGGGCGAATGATTGGTGTAGGTCACCGTCTGGCTGGCTTCGAGCCGACGCTCGTCCTCGATCAGCTTCGCGTCGATGACATAGTCGACTTCCTGCTGCCAGTAGCGATGCCCGGGCGCGCCGGCCGCGTTACGGTACACGTTGGGCGTGGGCAAAACCTCATCGAGCTGGCGGAACTTGTCCTCGAAATCGCCCTTGGTCTGGTGAACCGCGTCCGCCGAAGCGGCGGCAGCCACGAACGCCAGGCAAAACGCAATCAAACGCTGATACATACGCTCTCTCTGATGTGAAACTGGAATCCTTCAGGCGCAAAATCCTGAACGGACAGGAGAGTCTAACCCACATATATTAGAATAGGCGCATAAATGGCGTGACGCGTGTCACGTAGCCGACCGGCCAGCAGAATGGCCAGGCCTCGCTAGCGCCGTTCCCTCAAAGCCATCAACCAACGGGCATCATCCAAGCGTGGAAGTCATGGCGATGCATTGGGCGGTTTGGCGTTCAGAATGCAAGGCAAGCCTGTATGCAGAGAATCTGCGGGAATACGGCATCGGGAGGTGGCATCATGACCAAAATCAGCAAAATCAGGACACCCACGATTTTCCTGGCTAAATCATCCTCTCCGTGGTCGTCCGGAGATAGAAGTCTGCGGAAATTGGGGCTGAATTGGCTGCGATTGGGCGTATCAAGCCGTCTGCCGGTGGTCTGAAGCCAATTTCGCGCACGGGCTGGCACCCGGCTCATTCCGGTCAATCGAAATTCCAGGTCAGGAGAACGTCACCAGGGGACTGGCTGTTCTCGTAGCTTCTTGAGCGCGAACTCGCCGGAAACGCCTTTCATCCAGCTCTGGCCCAGGTCGGCAGCCTTGAGCATCAACGCCTCGGCTGACCCGATCGCCCGGTAGTAGCGACTCTCTGTGCCTTGAACGCGCCGCATCCACTCGCGGGGGTGGTTGGAGACGCTCCATAGACCATCGGGCGGCGCTTCCTCGGTGGCGGATAGCTTGCCGCGCTTCTCAGGATGGGCCTGGAGCCCGGTCCAGCGAACCAGATCTATGTAGCTGGATTCCGTGAGCTCGGCTAGCGCCTCGACATCCAGCCCGGCGACCGGCTTGAGTGCCTGCTCCTGAAAACGACGGCCAAGCGCCTTTCCAATTGCGTTTTGAGTCGATTCGATTCGGTATCGCACGGAGGTATGTTCGGAGTCGCGAAGCGTCTCGCACATTCCGGCTCGCACTGGGTTCAGATCGACGTAGGCCATGCACGACAGTACCGCTTGCTCGTCGAGCAGCGCCTGGCACTTGAATCGACCCTCCCAGAAACGGCCCGTGCAGCCGTCCTCCCGGTTAGCCATGCGGGCGATCGGTTCGTTGAGCGCACGCATGAACCAGCTGATCGAGCTGAGGCGCTGGCGGATGACGTCCAGACGCTCGGCATTGCTCAGTAGGGCGAGCGTGGCTCGCTCCAGGCAGGCCGGGTCGTCGCGATTGCTGATCGAACCGGGAAAGATCGCCAGCCAGCGCTCTGCGATCTCCCGATCTGACCACTGCCAGGGCACCCGGGGATCGCTACGCAGAACCACGTGGAAATGGTTGCTCATGACGGCGTAGGCATACACGGAGACCGAGAAGGAATCGGCCAACTGGATGATGCGATCCTCGATCCACTGGCGTCGGTGCTCGAAGCTTTTGCCCGAGTGCTCGTCGATGCCGCATAAGAACGCCCGACGGACGCATCGACTCACACAATGGTAGAAGCCGGGCTCTTTATCGCTGACCAGCTGGCTGCGCGGATAGGCCATGCGCTGATCTTGCCACCCGATCGGGCACTGACCAATCCTCAGAATCCCGCGTCGGGCTGTAGGAAAACTCCTACAGATCGTGGGTGTCCTGGATTCCCCACAGATCGTGGGTGTCCTGGATTCCCGCTGGCTGGATTCCCGTCCTGGATTCCCGCTGAACATTCTCTTCTATGGCTGAACATCGACCGGAAAAATCATGGTCGCGATACAGACAGAATGCTACATTAGACATAAGTAATAAATAGCTTTTGAGGCTGAAGGAGATGTCATGTTTAGTCGTATCAGTCCAAGCCAGGGCGCATTCTCACCGCGCGTGACCGGCTTCTACGATGCTGACACCGGCAGCATTCAGTACGTCGTGGTGGACGAGGGCACGAAGAAGGCCGCCCTGATCGATGTCGTTCTCGATTTTGACCCACGTAGCGCACGTACTTCGACCCGGTCGGCTCAGGCGGTGCTCGACTATGTCGAGCAGGAGGGTCTGGAGGTGGAATGGATTCTCGATACCCATCCTCATGCAGATCATTTCATGGCTTCGGCCTGGTTGAAGGAACAGACCGGTGCGTCCAACGCCATCGGTGCCAAGGTGCGCGAGATCGGCGACATGTGGGAAGATCTCTATAACATGCCCGGCGGTTTCGATCCCGATCGGGATTTCGATCACCTCTTCGAGGACGGCGATACCTTCAAGTTCGGAGAGCTCGATGTGAGGGTGATGTTGTCGCCCGGGCACACGTTGGGGTCGATTACCTTTCTGGTCGGCGACGATGCGGCTTTCGTCCACGATACCTTCATGCACGTCGATGTCGGTACCTCGCGCGCGGATTTCCCCGGTGGATCGTCGAGCGCGTTATACGACAGCCTGAACGCCATCCTTGCCCTGCCCGAGAAAACCCGACTGTTCATCGGTCATGATTATCCGCCGGTCGGCGATCGCGAGGCGCCGGCCTGGGAGGCGACCGTGGCCGAACACAAGGCTGACAACCCGCATGTTGGCGGCGGCACGAGTCGGGAGGACTACATGAAATTGCGGGATGAACGTGATGCCGGACTTTCGCTTCCGGATCGAATGCTGCATGCCTTGCAGGTCAACCTGCGCGGCGGCCGCCTGCCGGAACCGGAGGCCGATGGCAACAGCTACTTCAGGATTCCAGCCAATCGCTTCTAGTCAAATTCGTCGAGTCTGAGCCAGGGTTCCGACGAATTCGCCGGCGGGTTCAGCCTCGAGCTGAAATGCTGCGTTGCCCGAGCAGTCGGATTCCTGACTGGCGAGCGAGTGCAGTCGCGCACCGGCCATATTGGAATGTCAAGTGATGCCCGGATGCCAGACGGCCTGCGTTTCACGGCGATTGGCTGGGCGAGCTTTGGTGGGCATCCGGCGTTCGCTTGACTCGCCGGATTGCAGCGCTCGAGCCGGCGATGAGCAGGTAGATCACGGTGGCCGTGGCGATGATTGCCGGCCCCGAACCGATGTCGAAGTGGTAACTTACCCACAGCCCGGACAGGGAAAAGAGCAGGGCGAACAGACCGGAGGCGAGCATCATTCCACCCAGCGTCCGCGTGAAGTGCTGCGCGAGATAGGGCGGCAGGGTTAGTAGAGCGATGACCAGCAGCAGGCCCACGACCTGGATCATAATCACCACGGTTTCCGCCACCAGGATCAGAAGCATCAGGTACAGACTGGTTACGGGGATGCCTCGCGTTCGGGCGAAGACGGGGTCGAATGACATAGAGAGGATGTCGCGGTAGAAGTACACGGCGGCAGCCACGATCGCCAGGTCGATAATCGCCATGATCCACAGATCCTGACTGGAGACCGCGAGGATGCTCCCGAACAGATAAGTCATCATCCCGGCCTGATAACCGGGAGACAGATCAACCATGATCAGTCCAAAGGCCATGCCGCCGGCCCAAATGATGCCGATCAGCGTGTCCGTGCGTTCATGCCGGCGTAGGCTAAGGATACCCAGCAACAGGGCGGCGAGCGCGGTGAACACGCCGGTGACCGGTAGAACCGGCCAGCCGGCGTAGATGGCGGTACCAACGCCGCCATAGGCGGTATGGGCAATGCCGCCGGTCATGAACACCAATCGATTGACCACGACAAGTGCCCCGACGATGCCTGCGGCAATGCTGATCAGCACGGCAGCGATCAGCGCTCGCTGGACGAATGCGTGCGAGAACAGTTCCAGATCGATCACGCGCTCCGGCCTCCGTAGCCAACCAGCAGGTGCTCGCTCATCGGGCAGCGCTCGTCATGCCGGCCGTACATCAGTTCCAGCATCTCGTCGGTGATCCAGGGCCCTTCGCCGGAGAGCGCTATGCGGTTGATCGCCAGCACCTGGCTCACCGACTGCCGAGTGATCCCGAGGTCATGGCTGACCATGACGCGGGTCAAGCTAGTGCCGAGATCCTCGAGCATCTCGTGGATGCATGCCCGACCATAGGGGTCGATATTGGAGAACGGCTCGTCGAGCAGCAGCAGTTCGGGTTTGGTGATCAGCGCCCGCGCGATGAGCGCGCGTTGGCGCTGGCCGCCGGAAAGGGCGCCGTAGGAACGCCGGGCGAGTTCGAGGATGCCAGCGCGTTGCATGGCTTCGGCTGCGCGATCCAGCTCGTCCCGTCGGAATCCGGGACCGTGCCGCCCACCATGTGGCAGTCCCATGAGGACGACCTGCTCAACCGTGCCCGGAAACCCCGGCGCGAGGTTGCCGTGCTGCGGAACATAACCGGTCCGCTGCGGGTGCCGGCCAGGTTCCTCGCCGAAGACCCGGATCCGGCCGCGATCAGGTTGGTAAAGTCCGAGGATCAGATGCAGCAGGGTCGTCTTGCCGCCGCCATTGGGGCCAATGACGACCACGAACGCCCCTTTGCTTATACGGAACGACACCGACTCCAGCACCGGCTCGCGATCAAAGCCGAACGTCAGTCCGGAAACCTCGATGATGGTCTGGTCCGAGTGCACTGCGCCGTTCATGGGTATGCATCACTCGAGCTGGCGAGACTGGCTTCAAGCGTGGCGGCAATTGCGCGCATGCCGGTCGGCCAGTCGCGTTTAAGCGGGTCGAGCGTGTCCACGCCGGCGCCGATCTCTCCGGCGAGCACCCGCGCCGCGCGCTGCGGAAACTGCGGTTCGACAAAGATCACTTCCACGTCGAGGTTGCGGGCGGTTTCGATCACCTCACGTAGCTCCCGGGGGGCGGGTTCCTTGCCCTCGATTTCGATTGTCATCTGCTCCAGGCCGTAAGACTCCGCGAAGTAGCCGAAAGCCGGGTGGAAGACCATGAAGCGCCGACGTTCGATTGGAACCTCAGCCAGCACTTCGAGAATCTCGGCATCGACGGCGTTGATCTCCGCGGCAGCATGCTCAAATCCGGCCTGGTAGGCCGCAGCATGGTCCGGGTCGGCCGCGATCAGGGCGTCGCGTACGATCTGCGCCTGCAAACGCACCAGTGGCGGGGCAAGCCAGACATGCGGATCGACCCCGGCATTGCCGCCTTCGTCCTCGCTGTGAACGTCGTTGTTGTGACGGACCATTGGCCGGCGGATGATGTGTTCGATGGTATCGACAATGCGCATGGCCTCGTTCGTCGAGGCGAAGCGCGGTAGCCAGCCCTTCTCGAAAGGTGCGCCAATGGAGAAATAGAGCGATGCCCGGGCCAGGTTTTCCATCTGGCGGGGGCGGGGTTCGTAGGTGGCCGGTGTCGCTCCCGGAGGAAGCATCACTTCGACCTCGACATGCTCACCCCCGATGGTCTCGACGATCCAGGCTTGCGGCGGGATCGATACGGCGACTGTCAGCGAGGCGGCGGCCCGGGTCGGGTGGACGGCCCCGAGCAGGACGACGAGCAGCAGGGCCCTTATGGCCGTTGACGCGGCTGACCCAGGAGAAGGGCCTGAGGGGCCGGGGATCGTGGATACGAACATGGGACAACTCCGTGATGGGCTGTTTGGCTGGTTGGCCCATGGAGTGGCCAATCGCCGATATTGTTATAATATAACACGTGTCAAGGCGTGTCCGAACATCGTCGGAGCGCGCCAGGTCGCCAAGCCGGCGTTGCCGCGGAAGAGGCTCTTGTGCACCCTCGCTCCGGGTCTGCTAGCGTCGGCCACACACGCCGAGTGTGATTGCGTTCCCGGTTGCAAGTGATGCCGCTAGTTTGCGGTGCGCATAAATGCCTATGCGTGGCGTTCGGAAATGGCCGGGAAATACTTGAACAGGTTCGGATCGAATTTCCAGCCATTCTCCGACTCCATGATTGCCATGACTTGATCGTGGCTTCTGGCTGGACGGTTCGGCCGGGTGGAGCGCATGGCATCGTAGGCATCCACGATCAGGATGATCCGCGATTGTATGGGGATGGCTTCGCCCTTCAGGGCATCAGGGTAGCCATCACCGGCGAAGTTTTCATGGTGATGGCGAATCACCCGTGCCACACGACTGGATCCCGGAAGTCCCGTTTGGCGCATGATTCGCTCGCCGATCGTGGAATGCATCTTCATGACTTGCCATTCGCTATCGGTCAAGCGGGCGGGTTTAAGTAGGATCGAGTCCGGGATGCCGACCTTTCCGATGTCGTGGAAGCGCGCGGATATTTCGACGAGGGCAGTTTTCTGTTTACTCAGGCCGATCGCCTTGGAAAGCTGAAGTGATAGATCGACGACGCGGTCACAGTGATCCCGAGTGTATTGGTCACGGGCGTGCAACGCGGCCGTAAGCGCTCTGGTGCACCGGTAGTGCGATTGAAATCCCGTAGAGGTATCCATGAAAACCCCTTCTTGCCTACGCTTGATGGCCTTCAAGATAGCGAAGGTCATTCATGTCTTCTGTAAATAGCTTTCTGTGGACCCGACGTCAAGCGCGCCTTGGCTCGCGCTGAAGCGCTGCTTTCACGAATCCACCCTCAGTGGGTTCCACGAGGTGGTAAATTCGTCATTCGGCAGCCGGCTATTGCCCGATAGAGAACGGACCGGCTGCTATTCATCCCTGTGGGTTCAAGCAAGGAAGGAGGGAGATTGATGTTCTTTGTTGAGCAAGTACTCATTCGCGGGCTACATGTGCTTGCCGCGTCGTTCTGGTTGGGAGCGGCGATCGTCATGGCTGGCTTTCTTGCGCCAGCGGCGCGGGCCGTTGGTGCGCCCGGGTCGGTGTTCATGCGCCATCTCAACGGAAAGGCTCGTTTACCGCTGGTGACCAATATGGCCGCGCTGATTACGATCCTGACCGGGGTCTGGCTCCTCTGGCGGGCATCCAGTGGCCTGCAGGTCGAATGGTTCGGCACGTCTTACGGCCTGACTCTGAGTATCGGTGTAGTGGCGGCCCTCGCTGCCTACGGTGTCAGTATGTTCGTGCAGCGCCCGGCGATGCAGCGGATCGCCATCGCACAGTCGGCCACGGAGCAGCCCGATCAAAAGGCCCGCGCTGAATTGGCGGGCGCGCAGTTCCGCCTGACCCTGGGCGGTCGTATAGGGGCCGTTCTGCTGGCGGTGTCGGCAGTCTGCATGGCCGTGGCCCGGTACGTCTGAAGCGCCAGGCAAGCAGCCGGATACATAATCAGGATCGCATAACGGCATCGGTAGCAATCCGGCTGCCGGCATGCAATGGCATGGGCTGTTTCACGCAACGGTCATATCCGCGATTGTTGACCTAGGTCAAGATGCCGCGGGAGTACGTCGGCAAAGATCGGAGGAGTATTCCGTCGCGACAGGAGCCTGTCCAGCACCATGATGGCGAGAGCGACAATGTTCCGATGGCTGGTTTGCGGACTTGCGTCCGTTTTCTTTCTGCTGCCCGCGGCCGCAGTGGATCATTCCCGGTACGAGGTCCTGCAGGGGCCCTTCGAAAACGGCCGGGAAGTCACGGAAGCCTGCCTTTCCTGCCACAACGAGACAGCCGAACATTTCCAGGAGTCTATCCACTGGACCTGGGAATACACCCATCCCGAGACCGGCCAGCAGCTGGGCAAGAAGTACCTGATCAACAATTTTTGCACCAACTCGCGGGGCAACGAGGGTATGTGTGCTCAGTGCCATGCCGGCTATGGCTGGAAGGACGACAGCTTCGATTTTTCAGATTCGTCGAACATCGACTGCATCGTCTGCCACGAGCAAACCGGAACTTACTACAGGCAACCAAACTCGCAGGGCCACCCCGGCTGCTCGATCATGTTCGAGGATCTCACGCCCATCGATTGGCCGGAGGTCGCACAGAGTGTCGGCATGCCGAGTCGAACGAACTGCGGTAGCTGCCACTTCTATGGCGGCGGGGGTGACGGGGTCAAGCACGGCGACCTCGACTCCTCGCTGATCGATGCGCCAGTCAACCTGGATGTGCACATGAGCCCCGACGGCGGCGATTTCGACTGCCAGACCTGCCACGTCACCGATCAGCACCAGGTGGCGGGCAGCCGCTATAACGTCCAGGCCAGCGATCCGGAAGGCACCGGGCGACCCGGCTTCCGGCGCCGCGTGGCGACCTGCGAGTCCTGCCACGGCCTGTCGCCGCACTCGGCCAACAGCGTGGTAGGCGTCAAGCTCAACGACCACGTCGATCGCGTCGCCTGTCAGAGCTGCCACGTACCTACTTTCGCCCGCGGCGGGGTAGCGACCAAGGTCGACTGGGACTGGCGAACTGCCGGCAAGACTCGCGACGGCGAGGGTTTCAATATTCATGACTACGAGCAGGGCAACGGCGAACTGCGCCCCACTTACAAGTCGATCAAGGGCGATTTCGAATGGGGCGAGAATCTCTTGCCCGAATACCGCTGGTTCAACGGCCAGATGGTCTACACGACTATCGACACCGAGTTCGACCCGAACGACCAGCCCATTCCAATCAACGCCGTCCAGGGGGCACCCGACGATCCGGATTCCAGATTGTGGCCCTTCAAACGCATGCACACCGTCCAGCCATTCGATAAGAAGCTGAACAAACTTGTCTACATGCACCTGTGGGGCCTGGACGACGCGGCTTTCTGGGGCAACTACGACTTCGAACCGGCCATCGAAACCGGCATGGCCGACTACGACATCCCCTACAGCGGCGAGTACGGTTTCGTCGAGACGGTCTCGTTTTGGCCGATCACGCACATGGTCGCGCCGGCCGAGCAGGCCGTTTCCTGCGGGGAATGCCACAGCCGCGACGGCCGGCTGGCCAACGTGGCCGGCTTCTACCTGCCCGGCGGCGGCACCGGAACCCGCTGGCTCGACATCGTCGGCGCGATCCTCGTCGGCGGCACCCTGCTGGGGGTGCTCGGCCACGCGCTGCTGAGACTGTTCTCCCGCGCGACAAGGAATCGAGCCTGATGGCGCTTCGCAACATCATGATCTACTCGCGCTTCGAGCGTTTCTGGCACTGGACTCAGGCATTGCTGATCTTCGCACTGCTGTTTTCCGGTATGGCCATACGCGGCATGCACGAGGCGATCCCGTTCGGTGCCGCGGTGACGGTACACACGGTCTGTGCGCTCGCCCTGATCGTGCTCTGGCTGTTCGCCATCTTCTGGCATTTCACTACCGGCGCCTGGCGCCACTATGTGCCCACCGCACAGGGCCTGGGACGCGTCGCCCGCTATTACGCCTACGGCATCTTCAGGGGCGAACGCCATCCCTACCGCAAGGCCTTTTGGCGCAAGCACAACCCGCTCCAGGCGCTGACCTACCTGGCACTCAAGCTGGTTCTCTTCCCCGCGGTGTGGCTCACCGGCCTGGCTTACCTGCTCTATGCCTTTTGGGAACACTACCCCTGGGCCGGCGATGCACTGCCCTGGGTCGCGGCCGTCCACACCCTCGCCGCCTTCGCCATCCTCGCTTTCGTGATCGCGCACGTCTACTTGCTGACCACCGGCGGTTCCTTCCGGCATCATGTCCGGCCGATGGTCACCGGTTACGACCGAGTGGAACTCACACCCACGGAGGAACGCTACTTCGAGGAAAGCCACACGGTGGACATGAAATAGCGATTCGCTACCCAGGAAAACCAGGAAGAAAACGGAAGAAAACCAGGACTCCGTGAATTCACGCACCCACGATTTTCTTGGCTGAATCAGCCTCTCCTCGTCGCTAACCAGTTGGCTGCGTGGATACGCCATGCGCCGAGTCTGCCACCAGACCGCGAGTCGGCTTATACTAATGTTGCCTTGTTGTGTCGTAGAAATCTTCCTGCAGATCGTGGCTGTACCTTTATGGACTCCTTTATGGTCGTCGGTGACTCAACGATTGATCTGGACCTCTGCTGTCGCCAGCGTCTCGGGTACAGGCGGGACGGTTGCATACATCTTCCGGAAGCGATCGATGCGCGCGTGATCACCGCCATGCAGTGCTGCAACGAAAGCCGGGCGCACCGACTGGTACAGCAATCGCGCCCGAATGGTCAGGGTTCCAGACCGCTCCGGCACATTGATCCGGTAGAGCACTAAGTCACGACCACTGCTGTCATTCGGGAAGTCTGGGCTGAAGTCCGCATCGTCGACCGCCTGCCCATACACGGCAGTGATGCCATCGTCGCCCACCCGACTTCGATCGAAACCGATCGGCGGGATGCGGTTGTCCTTGAGGTACTCGCTGCCGTAAAGCAGCGCATAATTGAGGCGACCGTTGATATCGGCCATGACTGATTCGTAGATGGCAACCTGCTCCGGCGAATCGATCACATGCCGATGGGGTTCATGGCAATCACGGTATTCATTCGCGGGAGCCTGTTTTCCGATTTCCAGGCAGTGTTCGCGGGTATGCTCGGCGTCCAGTGCGATGCGTCCCTGCGCGTCGACTGCACCCGATTCGAACAATACCTCGTCTTGTTCGTCACTGACCCTGACATGCAACCATATGCGCCGGGCCGGAAATCCGGTGGGCAGTTTGTGGCCAGTCCAGTTGGTAATCCGCACCGGAACGTCGATGGTGTTTCTTCCGGGTGCGACCTCCAGAATCTCCAGTTTTGCCGCCTTTGACATCAGGAATTGTCGAGATTCGGCGATCTTGGTGTCGAAACCTTCAATCGAGGTGCCGGTCAGCCCCAGAGCGTCGCGGAAATCGCGCAATACCGTCAGCATGTAGGTGTTGCCCCCGATCAGGGCATGATAGGCAAACGGTTCTCGTACGGGCCAGCCGCGCGGCGGGCGGCGCCCCATCCGTGTCGCGATCTTGGTGGCGTAGCCTGCTTCCGGCTCCCGCATGTGGCAGCTCTGGCAGTGCGTGTCCCCGCCGTTTGAGGGCGAGTAGACGCTGTTGAGCCATTCAAGAAACGGCGTCTGTTCCGGAAACTCGGTGCCCGCCGGCTGGTTGGAGTTGACGTCGACGACCGGGGTAAACAGCGTATGGCAGGCGGCACACAATGCCGATTCGCCGATATGCGGGCCGTGCACCGGCTGATAGGCTACCTGGTTCTGCATCGCCTGACCTCGCGGCTGCGGGTAGGGGCCAAAGATGTCACGCCGATCGGGGTAGATTGCGTAATTCCCCGAAAAGCTTTCCGGCTGTCCCAGGCTTTCAGGCTGGATCTGATGGCATACGGTGCAGCTCACCCCTTCGCGGGCATGCATGTCGTCCAGTGCCCGCTCGAAGCGATAGTAGCCGTCCCCGTCAAGCCCCTCGCCGGTGTGGTGAGCGTGCGTGCGCGCCATCGGGGTGTGACAGGTCAGGCACTTGTCTTCAATCAGTCCAGCCAGGTGTGGCAATAGGCTGGTTTCCGAGACCATGGCCGCCTGAAAATAGGGATCGGCAAAGGCATTGGCCATCATGGTATGCCGCCAGCCGGTGTAGGGGCTGACGTCCTTGCCCTGATGGTACATCACGTCCCGCACGTCCGGCGAGGCCTGATGGCAGACGGCGCACTCGCGCGCCGCGGCAAACGCCCCGATGAAGCCCCAGTCTGGATCGGTTGGCATTTCTTGAAACTGAAAATCCGGACACGAAGCGTCAACGCATTCGGCCTCGGGAGAACAACCCGAAAGCAACCACAGTGCAAGCAATGCCAGCGAGGACGCCGGCAAGGTCAGCCTGGGAGGCCAACTGAGAAAGTGATGCAGAGCGGGACGATTCATCGCTAAGCTCCGTAGGCTTCCATAGCAGGGTGGAGGAATGTTCCGCCATGAAAATATGCCTACTATTCTAGGTAATCACGCGCTGCGCACTGTGACGCCGGTCAATCCAAAACCGAACCAGGACATATATAAACGCCTCCGAAAACCAGGAGGACCGAAAACCAGGACGGCCCGAAAAGCAGGACACCCACGATTTTCCGGCCTGAATCGGCCTCGTAACGGCCGGGTGGACAGCATAATTTGCTGAAAATGGGGCCGAGGTGGCTGCGATTTGGCGTGTCGAGCGCTGCGGCGGCAGCCTGAGGCGAATTCGGTCATGGGCTAGTGTCTGGCTCATTCCGGTCAATGGGTGCCCGGTTTCTTTCGTCATCAGCGGTGCAGCCACCAGCAACCGCCGTTCATGACCAGATTGAAATTCGTGCGAATGGTATGGCCCGGGCGCTCGGGAACATACTGGTCCAGCCAGAGCCGGGTCGGGTGTTCCTCGCCATCGAGTTCGATCGACTCGACCTCGATGCCGGCCAGGCGCCGGCTGCTGATGACTTGCAGTTCGTCCATCAGTATGTCGGCACTGTTTGGCGTGTCTTCCATCCAGTGGTAGAGGCCGGAAAGCTTGTTGACGTCGCCTGAATCAAGCGCGGCACTGACCTGGTCGTGGAAAATATCGATCTTCCGTGAGCAGTCATAATGCGGCAAGGGCAGGTTGAGTACTGCTGGTCGGACAGGTTCTTCTGCCCGGTCCCGTGCCCCCAGCGCGCTGCAGGCGCGATCGGTGAAGATCTTAAGGTCGTCTTCGCCGATGCATCGATGAATGTCGGACTTGACGGAAGTTGACGCGGCGCCACCCGAGATCGGCAGCCAGGCCAGCAAAGCGACGGCCAGGACGGCCTTCCTCAAAAGTCCTTGAGCAAATTTCCGAGAGTCAGCAGGACGAATCCGGCCAGGACCATCCAGAGGGCATAGGACGCGATAACTCAACTTTGCATCGGCACCAGGGTGATCTCGACGCGGCGATTCTGCGCGCGACCACTTTCGGTTGCATTACTTGCAATGGGATATGTTTGTCCGGCGCCGACGACCAGGGTGCGATCGCGCAGCACGCCGCGGTTGCCGAGGTAGTTGTCGACTGCAGCGGCGCGGCGTTCGGAAAGACCTTGGTTGTATTCTGGCGAGCCGGTGCTATCGGTGTGGCCCGCAATCTCAATAACGGTCTGATTGTATTCGTTGAGTGTGTCCGACAACGTGTCGAGCACCGAGAGAAACCGTGGTTGCACCTCAGCCGAGTCAAAACCGAAAGTGATGGCACCCGGCATTGATAGCGTGATGTTGTCGCCCTCGCGCACCACATCCACGCCGGTGCCAGCCAGGCTGCGTCGCAACTCCGCCTCCTGACGATCCTGATAGACGCCTACGGCACCACCTGCGATTGCGCCCACGCCTGCTCCGATCATTGCGCGTTGGCGCCGCTCAGTGGCGTCATCACCACTGAGCAAGCCGGCAACCGCGCCAATGCCTGCTCCGATGAGGGCGCCAGTGCGGGTTCGGTTCGGGTCATCGGGATCGGTCGTTTGCCCGGTATAAGTAGCGCACCCGGCCAGGCCGAGGCCGGCGGCCAGCACGGCGGCGAGGAGGATCTTTCCAGAATAATTGTTCATGCGAGGCAGCCTGCTTTTTTGGAATAAGTTTGACGATACGCTAGGGCCCGGCTGCCCGTATGTGCGATGCCGAACCCATACCCGCTGGAGATGCCGGCATTAAAAACCAGCGCGAAAAAGCGAAGAAAAACTGGGACACCCACGATCTATTGGGCGGGAAACCAGGGCGCAAGCCCGCCCTTCACGCACCCTCTTTGTTATATAAACCGATCATTGGGTGATCTTATGATCTGTTTATGCAACGTCATATGTCCAATCACCTTGAGATCTGCTATTGTGAACTATAAATAGGGCGCAATGTCGTTTCGCGACCTGTTTATGGAGCAAAAATGACCAATGGCAAAGCCCGCGCACAGAAGCTATTCACGTTATGCCCGCGAAGCCGTAGAGCTTTTCGGGCTGATGATCCGTAACGCGCGCGTAGAGCGCGGCCTCACGGTCGCCGACGTCGCCGAGCGCGCCGATGTTTCACGCGGCCTCGTCCACCGGATCGAGAAAGGCGAAATGGGCTCATCGATCGGCGCGGCCTTCGAGTTGGCCGCCATCGTCGGGCTGCACCTGTTCGAGTCCGAGCCGACGACACTGACTCGGCACCTGTCGATGGAACGCGACAGGCTCACCCTGCTGCCGAGATCCGTCCGCACGGGAACGACAAAGGTGAAAGATGACTTCTGATCGCCCCGACACCAAGGCGCCGGAGGAAGCCTATGTCTGGATATGGCTACCCGGCGCGACAGAACCGGTCGTCGCCGGTCGCATCGCACGCGACGGTGAGCGGCTGATCTTCAACTACGGTCAGAGCTATCTGGACCGCCCCGAAGCGATACCGATCTTCGAGCCGGAACTGCCGCTACGCAGCGGCGCGATTGCGCCCGAGGCCGGGCTGAGCATGGCCGGATGCCTGCGCGACGCCGCGCCCGATGCGTGGGGCCGTCGCGTTATCCTGAACCGGGCCTTCGGACGCAAGGGCCAGGATGTCGATATCGCCGCGCTCGATGATCTGACCTATCTGTTGGCCTCCGGCTCCGACCGTATCGGCGCGCTGGACTTCCAGCGTTCCCCTTCCGAGTACGAGGCGCGCGCGGTCCAGAACGCGACGCTCGAAGAGCTGCTGAGCGCCGCGGAGAAAGTCGAGAAAGGCGTGCCGCTGACGCCCGATCTCGATCAGGCGCTGTTTCACGGAACGTCGCTCGGGGGCGCACGCCCGAAGGCGATGGTCCAGGACGACGATACGAAGATGATCGCCAAGTTCTCGTCCTCGACCGATACCTACAATGTGGTAAAGGCGGAATATGTCGCCATGCGCCTTGCCGCCAAGGCGGGGCTCAACGTCGCCCCTGTCTGCCTTGAACGGGTTGCCGGCAAGGACGTGCTGCTGGTCGAGCGCTTCGACCGCACGAAGACGAATGGCGACTGGACACGCAAGGCGATGGTTTCGGCGCTCACGCTGTTCGGCCTCGATGAAATGATGGCGCGTTACGCCAGCTATGAAGACTTCGCGGAAATCATCCGCCACCGCTTCACATCGCCGAGGGCGACGCTGCACGAGCTGTATGGACGGCTGGTGTTCAACATTCTGTGCGGCAACACTGATGATCACGCCCGCAACCATGCAGGCTTCTGGGATGGAAAACACCTGACCTTGACGCCCGCCTACGACATCTGCCCGCAAAGCCGTTCCGGGAACGTGGCCAGCCAGGCGATGCTTATTGCTGGGAATAATCGGACAAGCAAGCTTGCGACGTGCATTGAGGCGGCGCCGAACTTTCAGCTAGGCGAGCAAGCGGCAAAGGACATCATCACCCGGCAAATCGGCAGCATCCGCAACGGATGGGACGACATCTGCAAGGAAGCTGATCTAAACGAAGTCGAGCGCAACCTGTTCGGTGAGCGCATCTTCCTGAATGAGTTTGCCTTCGAAGGTGCGCCAGAGGGGCTGCAGCAGGCCTGACGACATCTGGAGAAAAACCAGGATCCCCACGATTTGCTCCGCTCAACTGTTGCCGTCTCCCACTCCTTGATTCCCTGCAAGTAGTCGTTCTTATGCAAACCGTAGGCGTGCCCGTCCTTGCCTGAGCGCAAAAAAAGCCCCGGCAGCTTTCGCCGCCGGGGCCCTGATCTCCAGCCTTTGAAGTTCGCGCTTAGCTGGCCTTGGCGGCCTGGCGCTCCTTCTCCGCTTCGATGACCTTCTCGGCAATCTGCTGCGGGCACGGCATGTAGTGGGAGAACTCCATGGAGAACTGACCACGGCCTGAGGTGATGGTGCGCAGGTGGCCGATGTAGCCGAACATCTCGCCCAGCGGCGCTTCGGCCTTGATGCGGATGCCGGTCGGGTTGGGTTCCTGTTCCTTGATCATGGCTCGGCGACGGTTGAGGTCGCCGATGACGTCACCCACGTTGTCTTCCGGCGTGAACACGTCGACCTTCATGAACGGTTCGATCAGCTGCGGACCGGCCTTGACCATGGACTGGCGGTATGCGCCCTTGGCGGCCAGTTCGAAGGCCACGGCCGAGGAGTCGACCGCGTGATAGGCACCGTCGAAGAGTTCGATTTCCACGTCGAGCACGGGGAAGCCGGCCAGCGGGCCTTCTTCCATCATGCCGGCGAAGCCCTTCTCGATGGCCGGGAAGAACTCCTTCGGCACGTTGCCGCCCACGACGCTGGACTCGAACTTGAAGCCCGTGCCCGGTTCGCCGGGCTTGATGCGGTAGTCGATCTTGCCGAACTGACCGGAGCCACCCGACTGCTTCTTGTGGGTGTAGCTGTCTTCCACCGGCTGGGTGATCGTTTCGCGGTAGGCCACCTGGGGCTCGCCCACTTCCAGCTCCACGCCGTAGGTGCGCTTGAGGATGTCCACCTTGATATCGAGGTGAAGTTCGCCCATGCCCTTGAGGATGGTCTCGCCGGAATCCTGGTCGGTCTCGACGCGGAAGGACGGGTCCTCGGCAATCATCTTGCCGATGGCCACGCCCATCTTTTCGCTGCCGGCCTTGTCCTTCGGCGCCACCGCGATCGAGATCACGGGATCCGGAAAGACCATGGCTTCCAGGGTGCAGGGCGCGTCCTTCGCGCACAGGGTGTGGCCGGTCTGCACGTTCTTCAGGCCGACACAGGCGAAGATGTCACCGGCATGGGCGTAGTCGATCTCGTTGCGGTCATTGGCGTGCATTTCCACCATGCGGCCCACGCGTTCGGTCTTGCCGGTCGCCGAGTTCAGGATGGTGTCGCCCTTGTTGATCTTGCCGGAGTAGACGCGTACGAAGGTCAGGGCACCGAATCGGTCGTCCATGATCTTGAATGCCAGCGCACGGAACGGCTCGTCCAGGGAAACCAGCGCATGCTCGCCGGTGGGATTGCCTTCTTCGTCGGTCAGGTCCTGCGGCTCGACTTCGTCGGGGCTCGGCAGGTAATCGACGATCGCATCCAGAACCAGCTGAACGCCCTTGTTCTTGAACGCCGAACCGCAGTAGGTCGGGAAGAAATTCAGCTTGCGGGTTCCTTCGCGGATGCAGCGCTTGATGTCTTCGATGGAGGGCTCTTCGCCGTCCATGTAGGCCATCATCAGGTCGTCGTCCAACTCGACCGCGCTCTCGACGAGCTCCTGTCGGTAGGCCTCGACGTCGTCGGCCATCTCGGCGGGGACGTCGGTGATCTCGTAGTTCTCGGGCAGGCCGGTATCGTCCCAGATGTAGGCCTTGCGGGTGAGCAGGTCGACCACGCCCTTGAATTCACTCTCCGTGCCGATCGGCAGCACCATCACCAGCGGGTTGGCGGCCAGCACGTCCTTGACCTGCTTGATGACCCGGTAGAAGTCGGCGCCGAGGCGGTCGAGCTTGTTGACGAAGATGATGCGGGACACGCCCGAGTCGTTGGCGTAGCGCCAGTTGGTTTCGGACTGGGGCTCGACCCCGCCGGAACCGCAGAACACGCCCACACCACCATCAAGCACCTTCAGGGAGCGGTACACCTCAACGGTGAAGTCCACGTGTCCGGGCGTGTCGATGATGTTCAGGCGGTGGTCCTTCCAGAAACAGGTGGTCGCAGCGGACTGGATGGTGATGCCGCGTTCCTGCTCCTGATCCATGAAATCGGTGGTGGCAGCGCCGTCGTGAACCTCGCCCATCTTGTGGGTCTTGCCGGTCAGCTTCAGGATGCGCTCGGTCGTGGTGGTCTTGCCCGCGTCAACGTGCGCGAAAATGCCGATATTTCGGTAGTGGGATAGTTCGCTCATGATTTAATACTTGCCAGTGGGTGGATTTCTTGAAAAGCTGCCGTGCGCCGGATGGCCTGTCCCGTATCGCTTGACTGAAGGCGATATGGGGGGCTTGTCGCCCCGCTAGAACCAGAAAACGCAAAAATCGACGCTCACCGCCGGGTGGCGCCGTAGGGGGAGAAACTTTTCGCACGCGCTTTATACACGAAGCTGGATCAAAAACCAACCAATTTCTGCCCTTTTGGGGTTTTTTTGCCCGCTGGCGCCCGGCTCACCCCAATCAACGGGCAGTTCAGGTCCGGGGGGGGGGAACCGGGACACCCACGAATGGCCCGGCGTATCGAGCCTCAGAGACGCCTTTCATACTCGCATGACGGCATTCCGCACTCGTTTCCTGCGCGGTGCGCGCAAAACGCAACTGCTCCATTGCCCAAGTTGCCGGTCCAGATTGGTCGCTTTGAGCATGAGGACTCCGGCGGAACCGATCGCGCGGAAGTCGCGACACTCGTTTTCATGGATGCGACCGCAAAGCGACGCGTGGCGCACGCATTGACTGACGAAATGGAAGAGGCCGGGCTTTTCGTCGCTAATCAATTGGCTGCAAGAGCGGGCCATGCGCGTCCTGTTGAAGCCCAGCAATTGCCAGCCAATCCGAAGACATCCGCGTCAGGTTGTAGGAGAACGCCTAAAGAGGAAGGGTGTGCTGGATTCCTGATTCCGCCCGAGGAAATTCAGTTCAATTGCATTCAAAAAACGCCGCTGATAAGCTGACAGTTCGCAGGGATTCAATCAAAGTAGGGGGCGCTATGCGATTCCTAACGGTTTTACTGTTGCTGGCGGCTACCTCCCATGCCAGTGCATCTTCGACTATTACCTATCAGGGCCAGCTTCTGGGCAGCAATGGTCCGGTTGACGATACAGTGGCAATGACTTTCACTCTGTTCGATGCGGAGACGGGGGGCAGCCAGGTTGGTTCAACCATCGATCTGTCGGAGGTCAACGTCGCCAACGGATTGTTTCAGGTTGGCCTGGATTTTGGCTTTCAGCCCTATTCCAGCGGACTCTGGCTGGCCATAGAGGTCGAGGGCCAGCCGCTGGTTCCTCGTCAACCCATCACGGGCGTACCATTCGCAATCGATATGCCGCCGGACCCGCCGGAGCCTCCGGACCCACAGGATTGCCAGGATTACTGCCAGGCCATGATGTTTGGCTGCTCTGGCGAGTATGCCAGCGAGGAGCAATGCCTCGACACCTGCTCTGGCTTTTCCGGTGAAGGCACAGTTGGCGACTTGAGCGGTGATACGTTGCAGTGCCGAGCAACATGGTTGCAGCGCGGAGTTAATGGTGAAGTCACGACGTTTGAGGCTTGCACCAATGCAGCGGCTGATAGCCCGGAGTGCGTTGATTGACAACCAGCCCAATGAGCCAGACACGGGTCGGAGATGTCGCATTGAAGCAATGTTCTAGAATCCCCAGGCTTGTTGCCAGCCTGCTACTGGTTGCCGCAAGCATTGCTAATGCAGGCAGCTGCAGTGATGACTATTGCATTAACTGGTACAGCATCGGCTCAGGCGGCGTGATGCTGTCCGAGTCAGCTGATCAGCAGTGGATGCTTTCGGGCACCATTGGACAGTGGGATGCCAGTGAGGCTCTCGAGCTCACTGGTGGTAGCTGGCGGCTGACTGGCGGGTTCTGGGGTATGAGCGCACACGTCACGGCCCAAGTCATCCTGAGCGACCTCGTCCAGACATACACGGGCGATCCGCTTGACGTCACCGTCACCACCGATCCGGAAGGACTGTCCTACGAGGTCACCTATGGGGGTTTGAGTGACGCGCCGACCGAAGCCGGCAGTTATGCGGTAGTGGTAACCATCACCTCGCCGTACCATGGAGGCTCGGCGAGCGAGACGTTCACGATTGAACCGGCGGCGGCCACACTTGCGCTGTCGAACCTGGATCAGGCCTGGGACGGTGGTCCCAATCCGGTGACGGTGACGCCGGATCCGGCGGAAGTGAGTTACAGCGTAACCTACGACGGCGCCAGCGAAGCGCCGACTGAGGTAGGCGAGTACGATGTGGTTGCCACGATCACAGACGACAACTACACCGGCGAGGATGCGACCGGCACACTGGTCGTCAGCAAAGCGAGTTCGGAGGCGAGCATCGAGAGTATCAGCCCGGCCGGCAGTCAGACGGTGGGCGAGAGCTACACGGTGACCGTTTTAGTGACCGGCAACAGTCCTACCGGCACGGTGGATGTGAGCGACGGCGAAGGTGCTTCCTGCCAGATCACGCTGCCGGGTGACAGCTGCCAGCTGACCTCGACCGGCGTTGGTGCGCGAACCATAACGGCTGATTACTCAGGGAATGACAACCACGGTCCCAGCACAGATCAGGTCAGCTATGACATCACGCCGGCCGAATCCGGTCTGGTGATTGATTCGGTGGATCCTGCTGACTCGCAAGTAGCCGGGCTGCCCTACGTGGTCGAGATTTCCACCGAAGGTTTCGGCCCCAGCGGCACGGTCACCGTAGACGACGGCCATGGTGAAAGCTGCGCGATCGTGCTGCCGGAGACCGCCTGCGAACTCACCTCGACCGAGGTGGGCGAGACGACGCTGACGGCCCAATACCCGGGGGACGATAACAACCATGCGGATCAAGCGCAGATCGCTTACGAGATCGAGCCCTCGGGTCCAGTGAAGCTATCGTTCAGCACCGAGCCGGTGGCCGCGGTGGTCGATGCACCGATCAGTCCGGCCGTGGTGGTGCATGTGCTCGACAGCACCGGCGGGCTGGTCGAGGATGACGATGAAACCATCGTGACCCTCGAGTTGGAGACCAATCCACATGCCGCCACGCTTTTGGGCGTGCTGTCGGTTCATGTCAACGGCGGAATCGCGGTATTTGATGACCTGGCGATCGACACCATCGGTGACGGATATCGAATGCGTGCCGCCGACGCGCAGAACGAGCTCGATGCGAGCGTCACCGACACTTTCGAGGTGTTAGGGGATCAAATCCACCACGACCGCTTCGAGGGTGAATAAAAGAACCGAAAAACCAAGACACCCATGATTTTGCCGGCTAAGTCAGCCTTGCCTCGGTCTGATTGACTCGCAGGAATCTGATTTCAGCATGCGCTCCACTCGGCGCGGCCCGGCACCGCTCGTGCTGTGACGGTCCAATGGCGTAAAACCAGGTGGGCTTTGCCGTTCGATTGGCCACGCCAGGGAAATCGGGTGAAATTCGGCCTGCAGCCGGGGTCAAGCGTGAGCGTGGTGCGGCTAAGGCTACCGCTTGAAGTCAGGAAATGGGGCGCCTATAGTGCCTATAAGCCACATGCGCAGAACATTAATCGGCCGCGGACAGGCGCGCCACGCGGAAGGCTGCCGCGAGACACTGACAGGTTTGCCCGACAACGCGGCAGCCCGGACCGCATCAGTCTTGCCGTGCCGGAAGGCTACTCGCTCAGCACCGAAGTTGACGACGACTGACTGACCCAGCGTTTCGCAAAGCAGTCCGCAAGGCCCCGGTGACACACCGGGGCCGTTTCCTCACGAGAGCTAAAACCAGGATACCCACGAGTTTTCTAGTGCCTTGGCTATATCGGTGCTCGATCGTCGGGCACCGCTTGCGCGGCTTTCAGCAGGCTGTTCCAGTCATCCGGCGGGTTGCCGCCGTGGAGCATCTTGCGGAAAACGCGGTAGGCGTCATCGGCGCTTTCATATGCGCGCAGCGTATTGTCGTCGTTGACCCAGGTATAGACGATGATTCTGCTCGCAGAGTGGAAGCGGAAGAAGAGCCGGTACTGCTGAAAGAATTTCGCCAGAAACCAATGCTTATAGTCCTTGCCCAGCGTTTTCCCTTGACGATATTCAGGCCGTGCCGGGTTGGCGGGCAAAAATCAGGACACCCACCATCCTTAACCGCAGACGCGAAACCAGCGCCACAGCTGGGCCCTTGAAACTGTTTAACCGGAAAAGGCTCGTGTCTTGTTCCGAGCGACCCATCCGTTACGATGGTTTTTACACTCGAGCGGAGCCGTAACCATGAATGACAAGCAGGCCGTGACCCGGCTTCTGATGAATCGCGATCGGTTTTCGGACATGAAGACCGATTCGCCCGGCCAGCGGCCCGACGTGCGGGAAGGCGAGGTGGTCCTGGCGCTGGACCGGTTCGCGCTGACCGTCAACAACATCACCTACGCGGCCTTCGGCGATGCGCTGCACTACTGGGATTTCTTTCCCGCCGGCGTCGAGGGCTGGGGTCTGCTGCCGGTCTGGGGCTATGCAGACGTGGTCGATTCCGGCGTCGAGGGCATCGACATCGGCCAGCGCTATTACGGCTATTACCCCGCTGCCACACATCTGTCAGTGCAGCCGGGCAAGTCCGGGTCGGAAAGCTTCCGCGACGAGGCGCCGCACCGGCGCGAACTGCCGGCGGTCTACAACTGGTATCAGCGCACCGACGACAACCGGCTCCACAACGACGCCACCGAACCGCTTAACGCGATTTTCCGGCCGCTCTTCGTTACCGCCTACGGGCTTGCCGACTTTCTCGCTCAAAACGATTTCTTCGGCGCCGAACGCGTCGTGCTCTCCAGCGCATCGAGCCGGACCGGCTACGCGGTCGCATTTTGCATCGGCCAGCTCAAGCCGACCGAAACGATCGGTTTGACGTCGGCCAAGCACCGCGAGTTCGTCGACGGGCTGGGTCTTTATGCCCGTTCGCTGGCCTACGAAGATCTCGAAGATCTGGAAGCCGACAAGTCGACCCTGTACGTGGACGTCGCCGGCAATGCCGACGTGCAAATGCGTATCCATCGGCATCTGGGCGACGAGCTGGTCCACGACGCCGCGCTGGGCGCCGCCCATCGCCAGGATCCGCCCCAGGCACCCGACGATCTGCCCGGCCCGGCACCGAAATTCTTCTTCGCCCCGGACTGGGTGGCGCAGCGCCAGGCCGACTGGGGCACGGCCGGCTTCGAGCAGCGAATCGGTCAGGCGACCGCCGGATTCTTCGAGTATGTGCTTGGCAAGCAGCTGATCGACATCCGCCAGCAGCAGGGCCTGGACGCGGCGTGCGACATCATCGGCGAAATGCTCGACGGCAAAACCGACCCGGCGGTCGGCCACGTCGTGCGGCTGCGCGGAAGCTGACCGTTCTTAAAAGTTGTAACCCAGCCCGACCGTGAAGGCCCAGGATCCATCATCCTGAAACGCATCGTCAGCGTCGTTGGCGCTGCTGAAGAAGAACTGGTACTCAACGCGAGCCAGCAAATAGGTCTTCGTCTGTACGTAGTGCTTTACACCTGTCTCCAGGCCGGCGAAGGCGCTGTCCTTGACCCCATCGCCATAGATTCCGCCGAGACTCGCGCCAACGAACGGCCGCGTGCGATCGGTGAGAAACTGGTAATTGAAGTATCCGCGAGTTGAGCCGTTCCAGAAGTCGTCCTTGAAGCTCGCGCCTTCGATGCTGGCGTAGTTGATGCTCTGGCGGACGCCAGTAACCATATGATCGCTCAGATACCAGCCCAGATCGCCGGTCATGCCGAAGCTGCCGCTATCGAAGTCTCGATCGCTGCTGCCGGTTCCCGAGATGGAGAGCTCCTTGTCGCCATGACTTGGGCCGAACTCCGCGGTTTGGGCGGTTGCTGCCATGGACAGCACACCGAAAAGGCAAGTGGTAACTAGCGCCGTGTTGAATTTGATCATGAGAAGTTCCTTGCTTGATAGAGGATAAGGTCAGGAGGCGTGCCACGACCTGTGGCGCGAATCGTATTACGACGAACGCCACTTCAACCTGGCAGCGCAAACGCACAGCGTGATGATCGGTGGTTCAACGCCTGGTCGTCTGTTCGTTGGCGCACCCGAGCACCGTTTCGACTCGGGCATCATCTCGGCGTAGCCGCGTTTTCTTCGCGGGCGATGTGCAATAAACTGATTGAAAATGCTTGAGCTTGGCCCATGACGAATTCCTGGAAGACACTGATCGGCGTACTGGTGCTCGGTCTGGTCACCGCCTGGTGGTGGCCGGGCCCGGAATCGAGCGGTCGAAACGCGCCGCAAGCCGCCGGTAGCGCTGGCGCCGCTGAAACGGCCCGATCCGACACGCCAGAGCAGGCGGCGACGCGAGATGCTGCCGGCCCGCACCGGCCCCGGCCGGCCGAGCCACGCCGCCTGTGGTCTGCACCTGCGCGCTCGCCCGATCAACGGCCGGCCCCCGGCTCGGGTTTCGCCGGCCTGCCCGATGGCCTGGTGCAGCAGGTCGAAGTCGTGACCCATGTTCCGGCAATCGGCGAGCCACTGGCGCTCGAATTGCCTGACGAGCCCGCGCAAGAGGTTATCGTCAGGAGCCGTTTTCGCCATCCCAACGGGGATGTCAGTGTTCACGCCCGCGCCGGCGGCTCGGCGGGCACGCAGGCCACCCTGACGGTCGGCCGTGACGGCGGCTTGTTCGGCCGCATCCGGGTCGATCAGGCGCTTTACCTGGTCCACAGCGATGCCAGCGGAAGCTGGCTGGTCGATCTCGACGATGAGCGGGTCGACGTCGACGACTTCCACGGCGACACCCTGGGCCAGAGCCTGTCGGCAGATGCACAAACCGGTGAAGCACTCGACGGTCCGGCCGGGCAGTCGGCGGGCGAGGCCACAAGCCGGATCGATGTCATGTTCGTCTACACGCCCGACATGCTCGAGCGTTACCCCGACGGCCTGATCGAGACCCGGCTCAACCATCTGGTGGCGATCGCCAACCAGGCGATGGTCGACTCGGCCGTCGGCATCGTCGTCGAGCTCGTCCATCACCGGCAAATCGGGTATCCCGCCCAGAAGGCCAACGGGCCGACGCTGCGGGATCTCGCGCGCGCCCTCGATGGAGAAAGCGTGACCGGCATGAGCGGGCTCAAGGCGGACCGCGAAGCGCACGGGGCCGATATCGTGGCGCTGACCTGGCCCCACGACATCGAGACCCGCGGCAGTTGCGGCATGGCCAGGTTTCCGCGCCCCAACGATAGCGGTGACTTCGATCCGGCCCGCGGGGTCCATATCGACAACGACGGGGCCAGCAACTGGTCGGTGTGCTCCGATTCGGTGTTCACCCACGAGCTCGGCCACAACCTCAATGCCGAGCACCAGCGCGGCAGCGCCAGCGAAGACGATCCCGACCGCGCCAACTATGCCTTCGTGCGCGACGGCCGCTTTCATACGATCATGGGCAGCTTCGGTACCGGCGACGTCAACCGCTACCAGCGACTCGACGTGTTCTCCAACTCCGATATCCAGTGTGGCGGCGAGGCCTGTGGTTCAGTCCAATCCGGAGCCGGGGCCGACAATGCCGCCATGCTGCGTCAACTGGGCCCGGTGGTGGCTGCCTATGCCGGCGAAAGCGATCCCAGCGGCATCGAACGCCCGGCGCCGTCCAGCCGCGATAGCGACGGCGACGGCCGCAGCGACCGGGACGATCCCTATCCGTTCGATCCATACGATGGCCAGACGCCGCCGCAAGTCGGGCCGGTCACCGACTTCGCCCCGCGCGAGCTGAAGGCCGGGACCTCGCCGGGTAGCCACGAGCTGCTGGTGGTCAGCAGCGGCAGCGACCAGGTGCTGTCGTTCTCGCCTGAGGGCGGTTTTCGCGGCGTGGCCGTCGCACCCGAGGCCGCCAATGCCGGTCCGATCCTCACCGAATACTCCGACATGCGGGTCGATGACGCGGGCCGCATCTGGCTGCTCGCCTCCGGCGACGTCAGACGCTTCGATCGCTTGTCCGGCCGCCTGATCGACGTCTTTCTCGGATCGACCCGGCCGGAACCGGCCGACCTGGCCAGCGCCTTCCCGCGCGCTTTTGCGCGCCTGCCCCAGGACCGTTTTGTGGTTCTCGGCGACAACGGTATAGAACGTTTCAACGCTGCCACCGGTAAGTCTCTCGCACCGCCTCCAGGCGGGGAGCCGACGCAGGAACCCGACAACTGGCGGGACGCCATGGACCTGCCGTTGCGCGGTGTGGCCAGCTGGCGGCAGTCACTGTACGTGGCCGAGGCGGCCAACAACCGGATCATGACCTTTTCCATAGGCACCGGCGCTCGCCGGCCCGACTTGGCCGACAGCGTCACCGCGCCCATCGAGGACCCCTGGGCGCTGCGCGTCGGGCCCGACGGTCTGCTGTACCTGGCCAACGGTCGTGCCGACAACATCCTGCGTTTCGACCCGGACGGGGGCTTTGTCGACGAGTTCGTGGCCAGCGGCGCCGGCGGGCTGGACTTCGCCCGCGATCTCGCATTCGCGCCCGGCGGTGATCTTTACGTCACCAGTCACGCCGGCGATGCCGTGCTGCGCTTCGACGGTCAGACCGGTGAGTATGTTGAAACCGTCGTCGAGGCCGGCGAAGGCGGGCTCGATGGCCCGGTCGCCCTGGCCATTGCGCCGGTGGTCGATGAACTCCACGCCGGCCACAGCGGTCATTTCTTCGTGCCCACGCGCTCCGGCGAAGGCTGGCTGCTGGAAATTCTTGATGAGGCCACCGCCGCGATCAGCTGGTTTACCTATCCGCCCGAGGGCGCCGACCGTGACCAGGCCTGGATGGTGGGCGTCGGGGATATCGAAGGCAATCGCATCGTCTTCGAGGACCTGGTCGAAACCCGGGGCGGCCCCTTCGGTCCCGACTTTGATCCGGCCGATCTGGAAGAGCGTCACTGGGGACGGCTCGAACTCGAGTTCAGTAACTGCAACAACGGCAAGTTGCGCTATCAGGCACAGGACGAATCCTGGGGTGGCGGGCAGCAGCGCTTCACCCGTCTGATCGGAATCGAGGGCACGCCCTGCGGGGCGCTGGCGCGCTCGCCGGCCGACGATGCGCCCGGGATCAGCGGCCAGTGGTACGACCCCGACCGCAACGGCCAGGGCTGGTTCCTCGAGGAATCCGCGCCCGGTCGGGTGTTCGTGGCCTGGTATACCTACGACGGCAGCGGCGACCCGGCCTGGATCGTGGGCGAGGGCGAGTTGGACGGCAATGCGCTCGTCTTCGATGACCTGGCGATGCCCGCCGGAACCCGCTTCGGAGATGACTTCGACGTCGACGCGATCGAATCCCGCCACTGGGGCACGATGACCATGGACTTCGTCGACTGCGAGCGGGCGCTGGTCGAATACGATTCGGTCATCGAGGCGTTTGGCCAGGGATCGATGAACGCGGCCCGACTGACAACGCTCAGCGGGCTGGAGTGCTTCATCGACTGAATCCGGCGGTGACCTAAAACCGGCACACCCACGAATATCTTGGCGGAGTTAGCCGCTCCCTCTGGAGCGACTCGCGGGGGTGCCTGGAGACGTGCCAGAGTCCCCTAGGCGGCGTTTTCATACGCGCGCAGCGTATTTGTCGCCGTTGAACCATACGTCACAAATCACGGGGTCCTGAAAGCCTCTGAACTTCTCCCTGAGTCGAACCGGGCGGCTCGAACTCCCGGCCATTGACTGGAATGTCCGGGCAGGTGATGCTTTTGGGAGTCCAGTCGGATCGATACGGCCATGTACAACCTGCGTCACCTGTTCCGCGTTGCCCGGCGCGGCTTGAGCGACATGCTTCCGGCGCTCGTGCAGGCGTTCAATGACCGCCACGACGACGACCGTCTCGATCGGGTCTTCGGTCCCAGGCCTCGCATCACGGTGCTTGCGGTCACCGCCATCGGCATCTTGCTGGGCTACGGGCTGCAGGCCGCGCTCGAAGGATTTGCCGTTTTCGGTTTCATCAACGTCGCGGCCGTGCTGTTCGGGGCCGGTTACGCCCTTGCCTATCGCCACTACCTGTTCGGCGATCCGACGGCAAGCGAAGACGACTTCCCCTGGCTGGCCGCGGCGCTGATTCCGCCGGCGGTCGCGCTGGTCCTCGTCAGCTTCATCGGCCGGGGTCTGGACGGGTTCGAGACGCTGCCGAGCGCACCGGGCTGGACCATGGTCGGCGGCGTGCTCGATGCGCTGGCCGATTCGCTGGGCGTAGCGGCCGGGTTGACCATTGCGGTCGCCTCGCTGTGTTACAGCAAGGCCTGGCCTGCAGCCGTCAAGACGCTTGTCCGCCGACTGATCGTGTTCAAGATCATGGTCTGGATCATGGTGCTGGTGTTCGTCGAGATCGGAGTCATCGGGCCGATTCTCGGTGCTTTCATGGAAGGGATCCTGGGCATCGACCTGCCCGCCTGGCTGGGCGATTTCGCCGACCAGCTGACCTACGCCGTGCTCATGACGATCATTTACCTGGCCATTATTGGCGGCACCTGGACGGCCTGCCGAAGAAGCTTTGGCCGCCTGCTGCGCGACGGCGAAGTCGATGTGCTCGAGACCCTGCAGGCGATGGCCCTGGCGCCGGAAAAAAGACGCCGTGCGGCGCGCAAGGCGCGCACGCGGGCAGCACAGGCTGCCCTCGATCGCGCCGACCGTGGCAGCCCGCCGAAGGCATGACCCAAGGAAAGCCGGGACAGCCATGATTCTTTGCCGCAGGCACCCCATTGCCAGGGTCGCCCGCCAGTTCAATGGGCTCGATGACGGTGCCCAGGGGATGGGGTACGCCGGTCGGTGGCGGCGTGCCGGGCGCCACTCAGCCCGGCGGAATCCCGCCGGGCTCAGTGGTCTCGTTCACCATGCGCGCCGCCGCCGCGGCGGTGCAGAGTTCGCTTGGCGCTTCATCGCGACCCACGGCGAGGACGCATTGAACAACATCCTTTTCGGCCATGGTAGCGTAGCCGTGATTTGCCCGGTATGAATGATCATGCTAGTTTCAAGCTTGGCGGCACGTATTGGGTGTTTCATGATCAATATCATCAATATCTGCAAATGTCTGGGGCTGTTTGCGATTTGCGCCATGCTGTTGGCAGGATGTGGAAAGTCTTCACTGGTCAAGGGCAACGAGGCATTTCTAAGCGGCGACTATGCTTCGGCCGAAGCGCAATGGCGCGAGCTGGCTGGAACGGGCGATGCCGATGCGCAACACAATCTTGGGGTGTTTGAGCTCCACCGGGGTGACGCTGTTGCAGCCGCTCGATGGTGGAAGCAGGCAGTTGCTCAGGAGTTTGAGCCGTCCATGCTGGCGCTTGCTCGCCTCGAATTGATGTCGGGCCGGCGTGACGCGGCCGTTTCGCACTTTCGGCGCGCCGCACGTTGGGGCAATGGCCGGGCAGTCGCAGCTCTGGAAAAACTTGGCGAGCCCGTCCCACAAGCGGATCTTCGGATGGCCTTTGTAGCGCGCGTGGAATACCGACAAGAAGGTGCCCGCCGCGAGCTCGATCGCTCTGATCGCAACGAATCGCTCAACCAGATGCTCGACAAGTACGCGTATCTGGTGAGTGAGCAAAGCGATTAGCGAGCGCAAAAACCAGGGCACCCAAGATTCTCCTGGATTCCGCTTTGGAGGGATCGGGCCGACCTTTCTGACCGCGGCTGCTGGATTTAACGGACTCGATCATGGCCCTGGCGCCCTAAGGCTGAATCCGCCGGTGTAACCGGCTTGGTCCGCTGAAACGGATCGGTAAGAGAGTTCGGACCGTCCCACTGTTCCTGAAAGGCTCAGATGTCGGTTACGGATTTGCGCGATCGGCGTGCAAGCTGATGGCCCTTGCGGTACATGTTCTGAAACACGACCAGAAATATGATGATTGCCAGCAAGGTGGCGGCCAGCGTCCAGGCCGTCAGCGAGTCGTGCTCGCGCATCAAGGTTCCGATGAGCTGAGCGACGCACAGTATCGACACGAGATAAAGGGTCGAGCGTCTGCCGACATGACTGACGACAAGAGCGCCGACAGGCGCGCCGATGGCGACGATCGGTGCCGCGGCGAGCCAGTTCTCATAGGTGCCCGGTGCCACGCCGCCCAGCAAAAGTTTGGTGACAATGCCGATTAGCGAGGTAAAAGCCATCAGGATCACGGATGTGGGAATGGCGATCCTCAGGTCGGCGTGACACCACAACACCAGCGCCATGTAAATGATCATGTCGATGCCCACGCCGGTGATGCTCGCAACGGTCAGTCCCCCGAGTAAGCCCGTAAGAAAACCGACTCGGTGATCGAACTCGACGTCGTGCGGTGTCATGCCTTCGTAGGAAGTGATCTCGTTGGTACGGCGCAGGTGGATCAGGCCGAAGCTGCACCACATGGCCGCGAAGAGCAGTTTGATGAACAGGTCGGGCACGAGTGGTGCGATAACCAGAATGCCCAGCGGTGTTCCGGTCAGCGTTCCGACCAACGCTGCACGCAGCATTGGCCATTCGAGCGCCTGGCGTTTGCAGAGGATGTAGATGCTGGCGCTGGTCATGCCGATGGACTGCACGGCAAAGCTGAAGTCCCTACCCAGTGCTGCCGGCGAGTCCATCAGCAAAACAAGCACCGGAAAACCGACCGTTCCCCCGCCCATTGGCGTGGAGCCGGCGAAGTAGGAGCCCGCCGCCATGGCGGCGGCGATCGGCCAGTGTTCAACGACAGTGGGTAAATGGCCCCCCGTGATCACGAGCGCAAGCCATGCGCCGTAGAACAGCAGCAGCCAGACGAAAAAGGGGAGCAGGGAGGCAGACTTGGTCGTCGCGCGCATCGCCGGTATTCTAGCGGCAATTCAGGACGAAGAAACCACGCCAGTCATGATCTTCCTGCCTGAGTCGGCCGCGATTTGGCGTGTCGATTGGCCTGCCGGTCGGCTACGCTCAAATTTGCGCATGGGCTGACGCCCGGCTCATTCCGGTCACTCGAAGGTGCAGGTCAGGCGATCGTCAGCAGAGGGCTGGCTGTTGTTGCAGCTTCTTGAACGCGAACTCGCCGGAAACGCCTTTCATCCAACTCGGGCCCAGATCGGCGGCCTTGAGCACTCAGGCTTCGGCTGAGCCGACGCCCGCTAGTAACGGCTTTCGGTTTCCTGTGCGCGCCGCATCCACTCGCGGGGATGATTGGCGACGTTCCAGAAGCCGCCAGGTGGCGTATATTTGTCCGCAAAGCTTGCCTGCTCAACGCAGGCTGAATCACCGTGATTGCCGCTCGACCCACCGGGTCGATTCACCAGACTTACCGGGATTTTTGGGGAACTGGGAGAGGGACAAGCTACGGCGCGCGAGTTCCGGGCCGGCATGGCGCAGGCGTATTCTTTCCATCAGGGGCCATGCTATTCTGGAAGCGTTGGATAGCCTGGAACCGGGTCCAGATTCGGGCTCAATGGCAGCCGTGCCCGTGGAGCTCTTCGAGCACACCGCAGGTGGGGCCATCTGGCCGGGATTCGGGTTTTTACTTTGGGGCACGGAGGCGACTGTGCGCGAGGGTCGTTACCGATGGGTGGTCGTCGTGGCAGTCGTTATTCTCGCTGCCGGATACGGCGTGATGCGATGGTGGCAGGGGCCGCAGGTTTACGGCTACGTCATCGATTCGATGCCGCTTGTGCAAACGGTGGTGGCCACGGGGCGAGTCGCCACGGTTTCAAGGACCCGGATCGGCAGCGAGGTCACTGGTGTGGCGCTGGATCGCCTGGTCGAGGAAGGCGACACCGTCGAGCCCGGTGACCCGCTCCTGGTGCTGCGGGCGGATGACATCGCGGCCCGGGTTCGCCAGGCCGAGACAGCGATTACCCAACTGGAAACTGCGACCCGTCCTCTTGCCAGGGTGGTGCTCGAGCGCACCGAATTCGAGCTGGCACAGGCGCGTCGTGAACTCGAGCGGCGGCGTGCTCTGGCGGCGCGTTCGCTGTTGTCGAGCGAGGCGCTGGAGCAGGCCCGCGAGGCAGTGCGTCTTGCGAACAATGCGCTTGAGGCGGCCCGGTTGAGCGCGACCGCGCTGGCGCCGGGCGGGGTGGAGGAAGCTCTGCTGCGCGATCGGCTTGCCGCGGTGCAGGCGGAGCTCGACAAGACCGTAGTGCGCTCAGAGGTGTCGGGAACCGTACTGACCCGTGACGTCGAGCCGGGCGATCTCGTGCAGCCCGGTCGTGCGCTGTTCACCATTGCGCTCAGGGGCGGCACCGAAATTCGCGTGCCGCTGGACGAGCGGAATCTGTCGCGCCTGGCGCTTGGGCAGAACGCCGCGGTGCTGGCCGACGCCTATCCCGATCAGCCGTTTTCGGCGCGCATTGACTTCATCGCCCCGAGCATCGATCCCCAGCGGGGGACCGTGGAGGTTCGACTGGCCGTTGATCCGGTTCCCGAGTTCCTGCGCCAGGACATGACGGTTTCGGTGAATATCGAAACAGGGCGTCGCGAGCGTGTGCCGGTGATTCCGAACGACGCGCTCGGCGAGGTGCAGGGCGACCGGGCCAAAGTGTGGATGCTGCGCGATGGACGGCTGCAACGCCAGACGTTGACCCTGGGGTTGCGCGGCCTGGTCATGTCCGAAGTGCTGGCCGGCCTCGAGGCGGGGGATCGCGTGTTGGCCGATGTCTCGGCGCCGATGCAGGAGGGCGCGCGCGTTCGCTTCAGGCAGCGGGTAGTGCCGCTTTCCGGCATCCGCGAAGGGGAAGACACCGGCAATGAACCCCCGGTGAGGTTCGACTGATGCGCAGCCTCCGCCGCTTGTGGGTGGAGTGGACCATCGCGATCAGCTTTCTGCGCGAGGGGCGCGCCCAATCGTTGATGATCACGGTGGGCGTTGCCGTGGGTGTGGCAGTGATCGTGTTTATTACCGCCCTGATCCAGGGGCTTCAAGCCAATATCATCGAGCGTACGCTGGGCACCCAGGCCCATATCCGACTGCTGCCGCCCGACGAGGTCAACCTTGTGCTGCCGGCCGAGCCCGGGACTCTGCAGCTGGTTCGGGAGGACAAGCGCGGTCAACGCCTGCGGTCGATCAATAATTGGCAACAGGTCAGCGCCACGCTGGACCGGCTGCCGGAGCTGACGGCGGTTTCGCCGGTGGTGTCCGGGCCCGCCTTTGCGCGTCGCGGACAGGCTCTTGAGTCCGTGGTGTTGATGGGCATCGACCTGGAGCGCTATCGTCGGGTGATTCCCCTGGATCGGTATGTCGTCAGCGGCTTCCTGCGCCTGGGTGCCGATGACGCCCTGGTCGGACGGCTGCTGGCCGACGATCTGGGCGCCGATGTCGGCAGCAAGGTGCGTCTCGAAACCGGGCAGCAGGGCAGTGCGGTTCTGAACGTCGCCGGCATCGTCGAGCTGGGCGTGCGTGAACTCGATTCGCGATCGGTCTACCTGGACCTGAGACAGGCGCAGTCGCTGCTGGACCTGCCCGGTGGGGTGACCGTAATCGACCTGACGGTGACGGATATCTTCGCTGCGGACGAGGTTGCTGCGCGGATCGATCGCCTGACGGCTTTGACAGCTGAAAGCTGGATGGCGACCAACGCGCAACTGATGAACGCGCTCAGTGCGCAGAGCCTGTCCACCAACATGATCATCGTATTCGTGGGCTTGTCGGTTGCCTTCGGGATTGCCAGCGTGTTGTCGGTCAGCGTGGTTCAGCGCACCCGGGAAATCGGCATCCTGCGCGCCACCGGCGCGGCCCGGGCCCAGATACTGCGCGTCTTTCTCATCCAGGGCTCGGTGTTCGGCCTGCTGGGTTCGGTCCTGGGAATCACGGCCAGCTATGGGTTGGTGGCCGTGTTCAACACTTACGGGCCGGGTTTGTTCTACATCCCCATTCCCCCGGCCGTGATGCTACTGGCGCTGATTCTGGCGACCCTGACCGGTGTGCTGGCGGCCGCCGTGCCGGCGCGCCGGGCCGCCGGCCTCGACCCCGTGGTGGCGATCCGCTATGTCTGAATCCGTCGGTGAGGTGCTGCTGCTCGAGGCATTGCGCAAGTCCTACAACGTCGGCCGGCCCAACGAGACCGAGGTGCTGCACGACATTGATCTGGCAATCGGCCGCAGCGACTTCGCCGCGCTGGTGGGTCCCTCCGGTTCCGGCAAGAGTACGTTGCTGAACCTGATCGGCCTGCTTGACACGCCCGACAGCGGGGAACTGTACCTGCTCGGGCAGGCCACAAGGAGAATGGATGATGCCGAACGAACCGCGTTGCGTGGCAGTGCGATTGGCTTTGTCTTCCAGTTCCACCATCTGATCCAGGCCTTCTCCGCCGTCGACAACGTGCTCATGCCGCTGATGCTCAAGCAAGGCAAGCCCGACGCGGCCGCCAGGGAGCGGGCACGGATGTTACTGGCGGCCGTGGGTTTGGAGAAGTATGCCGATACCCCGCCCAACCAGCTCTCCGGCGGCCAGCAGCAGCGCGTGGCGATCGCCCGCGCCCTGGTCACCGAGCCGGCACTGTTGCTGGCTGACGAACCCACCGGCAATCTCGATACACAGACCTCGGCCGAAGTGTTTGAGCTGTTCCGGCGGTTCAATCGTGAGCGCGGCTGCGCGGTGTTGCTCGTGACCCACGACCAGCGTCTGTCGGCGATCTGCGATCGAACGATTGACCTGGTCGACGGGCGGATCGTCGCTGATGCCATGAACGACGATATCGCGATCGAGGGCAGTCCCCCTTTCGCTTGAAGGGGTGTTCGGGACTTGCCGATGGGCTTGTCTACGGCACTTCCCACCGTGCGGCGTTGCCGCGCGCATCGACGTGTACGAACGGGCCACGATGCGAACGCGGGCCATACAGGCCCAGGCCGCCGATCAGTCGCTCGAAGATGCCGGCATCTCGATTGGTTGTACCAGGGCGTTCGGTAACCACTCATGATGACGAAGCTGTCTGTACGGATACCGCAGCGCGAAGCCCCGGGAAACTCCTTTCATTGAGCATTGGCCGGGGTCTGCAGCCTCAAGCATCAGCCTTTCAGCGGAGCCGCAACTGGCCCCTGGGAGCAAAAATTTGGGAATTTATTGACTTCGGCAATCGCCATTGCTATAAGAATTTTGTGATATTTGTCACGCTTTCGACTTCATACCCTGGAGCACCTCATGGCACGAATACTTGTTTTCGCTATCACGACGATTCTCGCTCTCCATATCAGCACTGCGTTTGCGGAAAAGACTGATCCCGTTGGACTTCCGAAGCTGGTGACCGTGCAAGACCCCAACGACCCCATCTATGCCAACGCTGGAGAGAACCTCGCCAATGGCGTGGGTTCGATCTTCGTTCAGTTCGATCAGACGGGAACTGGCGGTTTCATCTGTACTGCCAGTGCAATCAGTCCACGGCATATCCTGACCGCCGCTCACTGTGTGCTCGAGCAGGATTGGACCGTCTCCCGAATCAGGTTCGTGCTCAATGCCGGCCGCTCGGCACCAGCAATCATCGACGCGAGCGCATTCGAGGTTCATCCGTTCTATCCGGCTTTGGCGCCTTTCTTCGGCGCTTTCGCGCCCGGAGACATCGCCGTGATCGAGCTGTCGGCAGACATTCCGGCAGGTACGGAAGTGTACGATCTGTATCGCGACGCTGACGAGTTCGACAAGGAAGTTCGGCATTATGGCCACGGCGGCGCCGGGCGCGGAAATCAGGGCGCAACCGTCGGGGCTGATTTCTTCTTCGGCCGTACTGGCCTCAATCGTTACGAGCAGACGCTGATTCCCTTTTTCGGGAGCTCCCTTTTCGATTCACTGCTGTACGATTTCGATGGCGCCGGGCGTTTCACCAACGCGATGGAGTGGTGGTTCACGAGTGAATTCGCGTGCGCTCCGGAACAAACCGACAATCCGTCTCAGGCGCAGGACGGGCAGTGCACCACCTTCAAGGACGGAAGCTATCCGGACTTTAAGGGCTTCGGGAAGCTGGAGATCGGATTGGCTGGCGGCGACTCCGGCGGACCGGGCTTCATCGACGGCAAGATCGCCGGCGTCCATAGCTTCGGCTTCACCCATCAATGTGCCGGCGTGACCAACCGTACCGACTTTACCTGCGGGCTGGATAGCTCCTTCGGAGAGATGAGTGGTGACACGCGCGTCTCCAGCTATGCTGACTGGGTCGATGGCCTATTGGCCGGTGGAGGGCCCGCAGTGCCCATTCCACAGCCCGCCAACACGCCGGCAGCGACTGATCAGGCACTCAGTGCGGTCGCCGGTGAACTGACGCTGCGTGGGTTGACCTTCGCGGCTTCCGTTTGGTCGACCACCATGCGAGCCGTGTCCGGTTCCGTCGAGTGACTGCAGGACAGGAGCAATGGCCCGCCTTGCGGCGGGCCACGCTCTTTCGAAAACCTTCGAAAACCAGTACACCCACGATTCCCCGAGTGAATCAGCCTCGCCGTGGTCGGTCGGGTATCAAATCCGGCTGAAATTGATGTCCAGGTGGAAGCGACGTTCCAGAGGCCTTCGGGCGGCGCTTCTTCGGCTGCTCTGGTAACCGAGGCAGTACTCAGTCAATGCGGGAAAAGTACGCGGCCTGGGTTGGCGGGCCCAAATCGGGGTCTTCTTCGCCGATGCCTTCCAGTGTCACGCGGTAACTGTTGCGCTGGGCGACCCCTTGCGCCCACTGGCCGAACCGGGCGCGATCCCACTCGAACTTGTGATCGGACTCGCGGAACTCTCCGTGGCGCAATCCGTACAGGCCGTTGTACTCGCGGTTCGGTGTGGTCACGTAAACGACCCGCGGGCGCATTTCTTTGAATACAACCCGCTCCATCGCCGATAGTTTCCCCGGATTGATGTGTTCGATGGTCTCCACCATGGCCGCGGCATCGAAGTCGTGCAGAGACGGTTGCGATTCGGTGCAGGAACCGTTGATCAGCCTCAGTTGGGGGAATGACAGCCGGGAGTCACTTGCCACCAGTTGCCGTGCCCTTGCCAGCGTGTGCGGGCAGGGTTCCAGGCCGACGACCTGTTCGAGCTGTTCCTCATTGGCCAGGCGGTGCAATAGCAAGCCTGCGCCGCAGCCGAGATCGACCACCCGGCGCGCACCGCTGGCCCTCAAGCGATGCAACGCCTGGTCCAGGCGAGCTTCGTGCAGTACCGAGAGCCCCTCCATCATGGAGGCGGCTTTGATGGAATCGTCGTACAAGCTCAGGGGTGGTTTCTGCTGCGACAAGTGCACTGAATGGGCCCATGGAGAACGAAATTCAAGCGGCATGGGCTGGCGTCCGGCTCATTTCCGTGTAACGGGAAGCCTGATCAGGGCTGGGCTATCAGGTCGGGCTCCCGGCTATATGGTGCGCCCGGGGTTCGGGTGCTATGCTCGATAGCAATAACAACTCGAACCTGCAAGGCGGGGCATCGGCGATTTCATGCTGTAGCCGTCATTGCATCATGAGGGAGCCCCGTGCGCACAACAACGCTTTTGGCCAAAGTGGCCGTTATTCTTGCCATTGCCCTTGTGGCAAGTGGCCTGACCGCCGATGAAGTTCGTGCCCAGGACGTCGACCTTGTGGTCAACATCTCTGGCGACCAGCCTGCCTACATGTCGCAGGACATGCAGTCATTCACCGTCACCGTTTCCAATAACGGCCCTGATACCGCTACCAATGTCGAATTGGTCGTCGAGCATCCGATCGCCGAGACGCCGTTCGAAGACAGCGCCACCTGTCTGGCCCAGCCCGGTGCCAACCCGAACGGTCCGGCCGTGTGTCCGCCGGGCTCGGGTACTGCGCCTTCGGGGGCATTCGTGCGTAGCGGCCAGACTTTCAGCGTGACTTTGCCGGAGATTCCTGCCCTCAGCCAGGCACGGATCGACTTCCAGACGGAGGTGCACTGTCCCTCATCGAATGCCGGCGAACCGGCCTGTTTCGGGGTGCCGACCGGTAACTTTCTCGTTTCCGCTGATGTCACGGCGGCCGAAACCGAAAGCAATGCCGTGACCAACGGCAGCACGACCAACGTCTTCCTGTTTCCACCCGATGTGCAATACGCCGTCGATATCGTCGAGGCGCCGACTACGGCCACGCCCGGACAGGTGGTGGAATACGAATTCGAGCTCTACAGCTTCGGCCTTCAGCCATCCGACTTGCTGAATCTTGATATCGAGATCCGGGGCGAGGCCGGCAGCATGTCTCCGCTGAGCGTTTCAAACCATCCCTTCGGCGCCAACGGTTCGACGCTGCCCAATACAGAGCTGCTGAGCATCGACTGCGTATCGTCTTCGCTGGGCAGCTATCCGCTGGCTTCGGTTTTTCCCGCCTCGCCGGCGCCCTGGCAAACCTGCCCGTCGACCGGGTTGATCCCGGTTCCGACGCCCAGCAGCCCACAGAATAGTGCGCCGGTCTCCGGGTTCCCCACCGGCGATTTTCTGGCCAACCTGCCCGGTACGCTCGATGGTCCGACCGGCGGTGGCGTGATGCGCTTCCGGGCCGAGGTGCTCGTCGGCGATCCGGTGTGTGTGAGTGCGCCTGAAACCGGTGTGCGCGACCTGGTCTTCGAGTTCAGCGTCCAGGGCCTGCAGGGCACCGACCTGGTGCCGCCGGGCCCGGCCGACAACACGGCCACGGTGACCACCGAAGTAGCTGGCAACTGCGAAGTGGCTGATATCGAATTCACGACCGAGTCGGTCCCGGCTGCACCGGTGCTGGACGGAAACGGCGAGGCCAGCTGGGTGCAAGAAGTCACGGTGACCAACCTGAGCACCGGGCCGGCGGCCGGAACGGCCACCGACGTCGCCTTCGAGTTCGAGCACCACAGCCTGGCATTCGCCCACAGCTTCGGAGCGCTAAGCTGCAGTTCCTCGCCAGTCGGTCTTTGCCCGTCGTCGGCGGCACTCAACAGCGGGATCGTCTCGACGAGTAACAGCCACTTTCGCTTTGCATCGCTGATTGATTCACTGCCCCCGGGCGCGTCGGTCACCATTTCCCTGCCGGTCGATATTTCGCGCACGACCTGCTGGGGCAGCAATACCGCCGAGATCGATCTCCGCGGCCAGGCGTCTCCCTCGCCGGCGCTGTACGACCCGATTTACAGCACGGCCACGCCACCAGAGCCGCCGCCGTTCGCAACGGGCGCCAGTTCCTTCTTCGGCAACAACGGGCTGCAGACCGTGGCACCTGTTACCGGCCTGGACGTTTGTCCCGGTGGGTCACCACAGTCGTTCATCGAGGTCGAGAAATCCGGCCCCTTTGCCAGCGCGGCCGACGCCGCGGCGGGCACACCACTCATCGGGCAGGCGCCGGTCGACTTCATCACCGACGGCACCGAAGTGTTCTACAAGATCGTGGTGACCAATCCGAATACGGTCAATGCCGTTCCGCTCGGTGAGCTCAACGACTTCAATTTCAATCTGCCCGGCCTGGCCAATACGCCGCAGAGCGGGTTCGTGCACAGCGGCAGCGACCTGTCGGACTGGGGGATCACGTGTACGGCCGTTCCTGCCAGCGAGAACTGTCACGATATGGCCAGCAGCTTCTTGACGACGGGCTATATCAACTCGTTTACGCTCAGCTACGATCCGGGGCTGCACGGCGGTGACAGCGAGGTTCCGCTGGCGCCGGAGGGCACGCTGACCTATATCGTGCCCTTTACCATGCCGGTCCATCTCAACCGCTGCCACGACCCCGAGCTGACCAGCAACAATGTCACGGCGCGCTACGTCAACGCCGCCGGCGACCTGGTTTCGACGCCGCAGAGCATCGTCGATCAATACATCGGCATGCCGCCTTGCACGCCGGGTGCGCTGGAGATCGAGAAAGCCATTCTGCCGCCGGCCAGCGACACAAGTATTCCGATCAGCGGCGAGATCAGTTGGAGCGTCACCCTAACCAACGCATCGACCAGCGAAACCCTGGATATCCCGCGTTTCGTCGACGAGACTTTTGCCTTTGGGGTCAACGCTTCGATTGTCAGTGTCGATTGCACGGTTATTACCGGCGGCGCCCAGTGTCCGCCCACTCCGGTTGTGCCGGGCGTGCAGACGCCGGCTTCGGGGGCGACTTCGCCGCTGTCCAATCCGCTGCACATCGACCACGAGTGGGGCGCGGCCGGCGACGGAACCTTCCCTCCCGGGGGCAGCATCGAGTTTGTGATCACCGCTCAACTGGCCAACCCGACCAGCATGTTCGGCTGCATATTCAATCGGGCGAAGTTCAATGCCCCGAACGATCCCAATGGCTGGATACCGGCGGAGGATACAGCGACCAGTTGTCCGCCCCCGGCGCCGGAGCTGAGCGTCCAGAAGACCGTATCGCCACAGATGGCCGAGCCGGGCGATACCGTTACCTACACAGTCACCGTGGTGAATATCGGTTCGGCGTCTGCCGATGGCGCCGTGCTTGTCGACCCCTTTCCGCCCGCGCTGCTGCCCGCCAACGCCGGCGGCTATATCAACGTGAGTTGCATCGACATCAGCACTTCTGGATTCATTCCCAATCCGCAGGGTACGGCCGTGTGTCCACCGATCACCAGCGATCCCACGGGCCTTCAGGCCACGATCGCGACCTTTGGGCCCAATACCGCACTGGAGTTCACCTACCAGGCCGTCATGCCGGCGTCCGTCGTTTCGGTGGATAACCAGGCAACGGTAACCGCGCCGTCTCCCGGCGGGTTGAGTTTCGGCGCCGGTACGACGCAATCGCAGCAGAACGTCCAGGTTCAGAACGAGCCCTCAGGCGAGCCGCCCATCGGCCCGCCCGGCAGTGCTGCGCCGGTTCCTTCGCTGACCCCGTGGTCAGTGGCCTTGCTGGCAATGTTGATGCTCATCATGGCGCGTTGCGCCGGCGTATTTCGAATACGGGCGTGATCCCGGAAGCATGCTCAAGGCACGCGGTCTCCAGCCCGATAATGTCGACACTTTGGTAATGGAAAATGGGTTTAAGGGATAGGCCGGATAAGGCGTAAAAATGAAGGCCATGATTTGCCGAGATGGGCCCTATCAATTGCAAGACCTGCGAGAGGTTTTCGAGCGTTACGCCCGGGGCCGGCAGTTGGGAAAGATGGTGATTGAGATCTAGCGGATAAATGAGCAGGAAATAGCCCCGGATACCCAATGTTTCGGCTGTGTAGGAAGGCGCCACGAGTCGACCCGACTGTGACAGACTGATTGTCCGATCGACGAAAAGGGATATTGCATGGCCGGAGCAAGCTTACTCAGTCTTCTCGACGACATCGCCACATTGCTCGATGACGTCTCCGTGATGACCAAGGTCGCCGCCAAGAAGACTGCGACGCTGGTTGCGGACGATCTGGCGGTCAATGCCGAGCAGGTCACCGGCATCTCGGCCAAGCGCGAACTGTCTGTCATCTGGGCCGTCGCCAAGGGCGCGACTCTCAACAAGATCATCCTGATTCCGGCTGCGCTGCTGATCAGCGCTTTCATCCCGTGGGCGATCGTGCCGCTGTTGATGCTCGGCGGTGCCTTTTTATGCTACGAGGGTGCCCACAAGGTTCACCAGAAGCTCTTCCACAGCGAAGCCGATAAGCAGGAGAAGGAGCAGCTGAAAAAGGCATTTCGAGACCCCAAGGTCGACCTGGTCGCCTTCGAGAAGAAGAAGATCAAGGGTGCCATCCGCACCGATTTCATCCTTTCGGCCGAGATCATCGTCATCGCGCTGGGCTCGGTTGCCGCAGCGACGCTGAGCGTACAGCTCGGCGTGCTCATCGCCATCAGCGCGCTCGTGGTCTTGGTCGTGTACGGATTGGTCGCCGGCATCGTCAAGATCGACGACCTGGGTGTCCAGCTGTCGAAACGCGGTGGCGGGATCGGCCGATTCGGAGAGTGGCTCATCGACGCCTCACCGGTGGTAATGAAGGGCCTCGGGATCGTGGGCACGCTCGCGATGTTTCTGGTCGGCGGCGGCATCTTCTCGCACAACATCCCCTGGATGGAGCACCTCTTCAAGGGCTGGGCAGCATTGACCGTAGCGCTTGAGCCGGTCACGCGACTGTTGCTTGACGGGTTTCTCGGCGTCGTGATCGGCGCAATTATCGTGGCGATTCTTTCGCTCGGTGCCACGCTTACGGGCAAGGGTGAGCATTCGAAGGCCGAACAGTGAGTTCCCGGGAGACGCTGCTCTTGTCATAGTGTCTTGAGCGCAGATTACCCGGAAGCCCTTTTCATTTACTATGAATCCTGCGTGTTCCAGATTCACTTCCGGCCGGCTTCAGGATTCCGAGGAACACCCATCCGCCAACACCGGCGCTTGGTGTAGATTTTTGCCGTCAAGCGCTCGCTCGACCAGGAACTCCGCAACGTCGGCCCGGGAGATCAGGCCGTTGCGCCAGGATTCCGGATCGGTCAGGACCTTGTATTTGCCCTTCGCCCGGCCATTGGTCAGAATCGTGGGACGCGCGATCGTCCAGTCCAGACCACTGCGTTCGACGATCTTCTCCTGCACATCCTTGTCGGCGTACACGCGGCCGAGGAGCAGGTGATGCCCGGTTTCCTCGACTATGTTCATCGCGCTGCGGCTTGCCCCGGCGCCGAAACCCGTCACCACGACCAGGCGCTTCGGCCCGTTTTCCTCCATCTCGTCGACTAGGATTTCGGTGGAGCGGGAAAACACAGTGACCGGCCGAAAAAGCCGAGTGGGGCCGGAGGGCATCCCCAGTGCAAAAATCACCGCGTTAATGCCCTTTAGCGCGCGCCGTACGTCGTCCCGATCGGTCGCGTCGCCGGAGAACTTCTCGAGTCGTTCGTGTTCGCGCTTGATGTTCGCGGCGCCGCGCGCCATTGCCCGTACCGAGCAGCCGCGTTTCAGCGCGTAATCGACCGCATGCCGGCCGATCCCTTTGCTTGCGCCAATGATGAGCACAGCCTTGTCTGTCATGGCATTCCGGGGTGATTCGTTCTCAGGGGGCTTCCCGCTGCACCGCGATATAGTAAGTCACGTCATCGATGTCAATTACGCGCTCGACCTTCCATTCGATCTCGAATTCACTGCCGTCCTTGCGATAGTTGATGGTGCGACCATGAAATACGCGACCTTCGGCCACTTCCTTTTCCAGCCGCTCGAGCACCTCGCGGTCGGTCCTGGGACCTTGCAGCATGCCCGGCGTCTCGCCCATCACCTCGTCGCCGCTGTATCCAGTCAGGTCGGTAAACCGGTCGTTGACGTAAACGATCTCGGAGGCGCCGTGCTCGTCGGTTGCTCGGGTCACCATGACCGAAGTGAACGCGATCTTTGCCAGCGCGCGGAACAATGGTGATGAAAGTGCATGTCGCTCGTCATTCATTGTGGTTCCTGTTGATTTTGAACTAACGAGACAATAACGCGGCGACTGTGAACACCCCGGCCAAAAGGATCATGAGAAGAACCCTGGAAGCGCCGCTGTTGTCGGTTTCCCGACTCATTGCGAGTTATTTTCGGTGTGGGTGTCCGTTTTTGCGAGAAGTCCTCGTTATAACTTATGTATGCAAGCTTCGTTCGACTCGTAAGTCCCTGCTCTGAACGGAGAAATAGGGCACTCGACGGTTTTCGGGCTGTAGATCATGTTTCATAAAGGGTGGGTATCCGGCATTGCGCCGGATTTTGTAACTGCCCGCGCCGCCATGTTGTCTCGAGGCCTGCGGGTTTGGGATGACCAAGAAGGCAACCAAGGTGACGAACATGAAACGACTGATTCTGCTCTCCGTGCTGGCAGCGAGCCCGCTGCTTGCGGCTGATTTTCAGCTGACCGACATGATCGAACTTCGAGTAATCGACCCTGCCTCAGATGGCGGCCAACTCGGCCGCGCCGTAGCGCTCACTGGCGACACCGCCTGGTTCGGCGCACCGCAAGCCAACAGTTTCGATGGACGGACCTGGCGCAGCGAGGTTGACTCTTCAGGTCAGTTCGGGCCCTTGTCGCCGCTGGCGACCACCGGCGAAACTCCCTTCCGCTTCGGCGACGACATCGCCGTCGACGGCGACTGGGCAGCCGTAGGGTATTACTCGGACAACCGCTTCGACCTTTACCACCGTAATGGAAGCAGCTGGATTTTGGCGGGTAGCCAGGAAGCACCGGACGTTCCAGATATCACCATTCGCGGCATGGCGCGTGACATGGACCTCAAGGACGATTTGCTGGTGGTCTCCGCCGCGCCGTCAAACGTTGGTGCCATCGGCAATGCGGGGGCAGTGCTGGTATTTCGCCGCGACCTGGGCGGGTCGGGTAATTGGGGACTGGAGGCCACATTGATTGCGCCTTCGCCTGCGAGCGGCAACAACTTCGGCATATCGGTCTCGGGTGCCGAAGACACCATTGCCGTCGGTGACGATGTGGACGAGACCGTTTATATATATCGATTTGCCAGTGGGACCTGGGACTTCGACAAGACGCTTGTGCCTGTCGGCCAGGCCACCGACGACAATTTCGGCGTGAGTGTTGCCGTTGAGGGCGACATCGTCGCGGTCGGCGCGACCAACGGGAACGATGCCCCGAGCCCGTCGAACTCCGGGTCCGTGCATCTGTTTCACCGCGACGTGGGCGGCGCCGGTAACTTCGGGCAGATTGACCAGATCGCCCCGAGCACGCCCGATTCGATCGATCGTTATGGCGAAGTTGTGGTGCTAAACGATGGCGTGCTGATGGTCGGGGCGCCCGGCGCGAACCAGGCCTACGCTTATGCTGACCTTGGTGCGGGCTGGCAAGAAATTGCTTTTCTGGTCCCGCCGCCCGCGGAGGACTTCTTCAATGCCTTGTTCGGCTCCGACGTGGACTACGATGACGGGCGCATCCTGGTGGGTGCACAGCGCTGGGATGACACCACCAGCGACGAGGAGGACGGCGCGGTGTTCATGTTTCAGAGTGACGCCATCATGGCGTGCGGAGTCATCGATGCCATCTTCTGTGACAGATTTGAGCAGTGAAGAGGGAAAATCCGGACAGTCGCCATTCACCTGTTTCAGCGCTATTTGCCCGGTATGAATGGCTAAGCTAGTATTGGAGGAAGGCAGAAATATTTGGGCGCTGTCATGATCAACATCATCAAAAGTCTGGGGCTGCTTGCGATTTGCGTCACGCTGCTCGCAGGATGCGGCAAGTCCTCATTAATCAAGGGTAACGAAGCATTTCGCAGCGGCGACTATGCCTCGGCCGAATCGCATTGGCGCGAGCTTGCTAAAGCGGGCGGTGCCGACGCTCAACACAATCTTGGGGTTCTTGAGCTCCATCGGGATGACGCTGCTGCAGCCGCTCGATGGTGGCAGCAGGCAGTCGCCCAGGAGTTTGTGCCTGCCATGCTGGCGCTTGCTCGCCTCGAGTTGATGTCGGGCCGGCGCGACGCGGCTGTTTCGCATTATCGGCGCGCGGCTCGTTGGGGGAATGATCGAGCAGCCTCAACTCTGGAAGCGCTTGGCGAGCCCGCCCCACCCGCTGATCTTCGTATGGCCTACGTGAAGCGCCTGGAATACCGGAAAGAACGTATCGGCCGCGAGCTCGATCGCCCGAATCGCAACGAATCACTCAGCCAGATGCTCGACAAGTACGCCTATCTGGCGAGTGAGAAAAGCGACTAGGGCATCCCAAATCATGTTGGCGAAGAAGTCGGCCACCATTCCACCTCTTCGGGCAATACCGCAGCTCCGCCAGGACATGGAAAGTGTGCTTCACGACGGGGAGTCGCTCGGCGAATTTGTCGAAGAATCCCTCAGGCGGTAGATCGAGCATCGGAATATGTAGCGGGAGTATATCGCCCGTGGGCTGGCCTCGCGCGATGCCGCCCGGGCCTCAGGACAGTGCGCCCGAAAGGATGAAGCGGGAGCTGAATACCTTCATGCTCGGGAGAGGATGGGCTCCTCTTCCCCCAACTCGTAACTCTAGAAGAACACCAGGCAACGCGTCTCCAGGCTTTCTCGCGCTGGGGCGTCGCCGGGTGCTCGCGGATCCTTGCAGGAAGAATGCGGCGTGAAACGAGTGCGCCCATCGAGCGCCGAATCGTAGGTCTTGAACAGCAGAACCTCGTCGCAACCCATTCGGGGGTAGTAGTACCAGCGCTGCGCCGGATCATAAAGAGCCACCTGCAGCTCACCGATCCGGTCCTCCCCGCGCCGTTCCACGGCTACGAGGCTGTCTTCCCGCATTGTGCTTGCGTCGCACAGCACCAGTGGGTGGTCGAGTACCGGCGCAGCGATGGGTCGCCAGGCATTGATGATTGCAAACCGTCTCTGCTTCAGCTCCGTCGCCTCAGCCGGTGAGTCGCTGAAGAAATCATCGAGTCGCCTCGGACCCGAGTCGTGCGTGTAATCGTTATGGACGATGCTGGCGGGATCTCGCGAGCCGCGGGCCTGCTGACTTGAAACCGAGGAACTTCGTCGGGTGTCGTCGAAGACCTCGACCCGTTGCGCGCCCGTCACGCGCTTGATCAGGCCGGTCAGTTCGGGATGGTAGGTCGACGTCAGCGCCGAGTCGTTGTAGAAGTCGCCGACTTCGCTTCGATGCGCAATCAGCATGAATCCTTCGATATCCAGATCGGTTTCGGGCAACGCCTTCCTGGCATCGTGAATCTCGACTTCGTGATTACGGTAATTGCCGAGGTGTTCGGTCTGGTCGCCACCTCCCTTCGAGGGCACGTAGACCAGGGGTGCCGACAGGTCGGCCAGAAACTTGAGCTCGGCCCGCAGAGGCGCCTGTGTTGGCTGATTCATCACGTGCTGGCCTGATTTTAACCGGTCGCTGTTGGAGATATATAGGTGCAAACCCTACGCACTCTAAATGCTACTGTCCATGCGCAAGATCATGGTGATCTATGCGCCGTTGCAAGCCAAGACCTGACGCCGACCTGGCCCTGACCATCGACGACGGGCTGGCCGAGGCTGGCTGTCGACCCGGTGTTCTACGATATCCTCCAGCTTTTCGAGCGAAAAACCAGGACATATATGGACGCCTCCGGTCTGTCAACCTGATGAGGGATACGGTTCGCGGACATATATTCGGCGTCTTTGTGGAACCTGATTCTGGCTCCGCGCCATGATGAGATCCGTCCCCCGCCGCCTAGACATCCACTCGGTGTAGTGACCTCTGTCCTTACTCAGGCTCTTGCGAGGGCGGATGACCGTTTGTTCATCAGGTCGAGCAAACTCGTTGGCGTGACTCCTGTTCGGTCCTCAGCGACTAGCCGCTGAAGGCTTTGTTCATGTCGAAGCGCTCGCCCTTGGCGATCACCACCCAGGCGATCCGGGCGAGTTTGTTGGCCAGGGCGACGACGGCCTTGTTGTGGCCGCGCCGGGCCTGGAGCCGCTTTACCCAGCGCCCCAGCGCATTGTCGCGCCTGTCGGCCCAGCGGATGACCGCTCGGGCGCCGTGGATCATCATCGTTCGTAGTTCGCGGTCACCGTTCTTGCTGATGCCCAGCATCCGGGTTCTGCCGCCGGTCCCAGTGTGGCGGGGCACCAGCCCCATCCAGGCCGCCATCTGCCGGCCATTGCTGAACTGGCGAGCATCGCCGACGGCGCTGAGCACGATCGCGCTGTTCACGGCCCCGAAGCCGGGGACGTCCTGCAGCGCGCTCGCAGCGGGATTATCCCGAACCAGAGTCTTCTGCCGCTCCTGGGCGGCGTGGATCTTGTCGTCGAGCTGCCGTAACTCCTCGGCCCACTCCGCGATCAGCTCCCGGGCGACGGGCGTGAGTTCATTACTGGCGTCTTCGAGGACGTCGGGCAGCGCTTGCTTCAACGCCCGGTAGCCGAGCGGGATCGAGACCCCGTACTCGCGCCCGGTCGATCGGATCTGGTTGACGACTGCCGTGCGATGACGAATCCAGCGCTGGCGCTGCCGGCTGATCATCTGCAGATCCTGCTGCTCGAGCGACTTGACTGGCACGGTCTTGAGATTGGGCCGCTGGCTGGCCTCGGCGATGGCCAGGGCATCGTGCGCATCGCTCTTGTTGACCCGGACGAAGGCTTTCACGTGCTGGGCTGGGATCAGCGCTACCCGGTGACCCATCGCCTCGAAACGGCGGCCCCAGTAGTGGGCGCTGGAGCAGGCTTCCATGGCGATGAGGTCCGGCTCGAGGTTAGAGACGGTCGAGGCCAGCTTTGCCCGGCGCACCTGCCGGTTGAAGACCTCCTTGCCGGCCTGGTTGATCGCGCACAGTTGAAAGACGTTCTTTGCCAAATCGATACCGAGAACTTTAATATGCATGATGGACGCCTCCTCTTTGTTTGACTGGTGGTTACGTCTAACCAGTGTGGCGCATCGCGACGCCGAGTAAAAAGGGGAGGCGTCCATCTCATCATCCACGATAATTGTTAGGGTTATGGCACGATCAGCGCAGTAAGGAGAGAGCTTCATGAAGTCAATGACTGCAATCCTTATGGCCGTGGTGGCTACGGTGGCGCTTGCCGATGAAAATCCGGTACGCAAGGATGGCGACTTTCTGCCGCCCGAGCACTTCCTGAATCCAGAAGGCGCCCCCGCCACGAAGGTGCTCCTGGTCGGTACCTGGCATTTCGATTATCCCGGCTTGGATGCCCACGTCACCGAGGAGTCGAACCGGGTGGACGTGTTGTCTGAAAAGCGCCAGGCCGAGATGGGCGAATTGCTCGACTACCTGGAGCGCTTCGAGCCCGATGCGATCGCCCTGGAATGTCCCCGAGACTCGGATTATGGCGAGCGCTATCAGCGATTTCTCGACGGTGAGTTGGAGGAACAGCGCGACGAGCGATATCAGGTCGGATTCCGACTGGCCAGGCGCATCGGTCTGGAAGAAATTCATTGCACGGATGCGGGCTCCTTTGCCGAGGACCACGAACAGACCATCCGTGATCTGGGTGCAATTCCCGAAGCGTACGACTTCCAGTCGGACGACGAGATGACCCAGCGCTATAAACACTGGTATGAGTACCGGGATCGACTGGCCAGGAAGGCCACGCTCCTCGAAGGACTTCGCTACACGAACCGCGATGACGTGCTCGATGCCGGTTACGGTGCCTACCTGGTCGGCGACTTCAAGCTGGGCGAGCACGGCGGCGCCGATGCGCTGTCGCTCTACTGGTACAACCGCAACCTGCGGATCTTTCGCAATATCCAGCGGCTGGCCGACCAGGGACGCGAGCGAATCCTGGTGCTCTTCGGCGCAGGGCACGTCCAGATCCTCAAGGACCTGGTCGAAAGTTCCCCGGAGTACGAGCGCGTTCCCTTCGGGGGGCTTTGATTCAGCCGGACCAGGTGACTTTTCACGCCGACTGGACGCGAATGCGTAAAACTTGGAGAATCATGGGCACTGCCTTCACAGGCAGGAAGTACTGCCCGTGCAAATAAGGCACGCCCGGTCCTGAAGGAGCCGCATCAGAAGGGGGCGGCGCGAGTCTTTACGTCATGCAGGCCTGTTTGGCCTGCCAATCCAAGGAGCATTCCATGTCCATTGAACGACACGGTTGCCGTGTGGCCGTCCATTGGCTTTTCGCCATCGCCCTGGCTCTTGTGGGCGTGACGGCAGCCGCGAAGGCGCCCATCCAGGGGCTGCAGGACAACACAGGTTCTCATTACGCCCTGGTCAACGCCACGGTGGTCACCGAGCCCGGCGAGCGTCTGGAGAACGCCACGATTGTGATCGAGGACGAGCGCATCGTCGCCGTCGGAGAGGATCTTCAGCCGCCGCAGGGCGTGCAGCGCATCGATCTGCTGGGCGCTTTCGTTTATCCCGGCTTTATCGATCTGATGGCCGAGTACGGCGTGCCGTCCGCCGAGGGCGGCGGCACGAGCTGGGGCGATCCGCCGATTTACGAGGTCGAGCGGCCCGGTGCGGTTTCCTGGAACGCCGCGCTACATGCCGACCGCGATTGGGTAGCGGCGTTCGAGCCCGACAGCGATGCGGCCGAGCGTTGGCGCGGCAACGGTTTCGCCGCCGTGCAGACCGCCCGCCTGGACGGCATCCTGCGCGGTCGCGGCGCGCTGGTCTCCCTCGCCCCCGGCAGCGCAAACGAGCGCGTAATCGCCGCCGATGGCCTGCACTTCGGCGCCTTCAACAAGGGGGCTTCCAGCCAGGCCTATCCGAGTTCGTTGATGGGCAGCATCGCGCTGCTTCGCCAGACGCTCAGCGATGCGCGATGGTATCCGCAGGCACTGGCCGCCGACGACACCCGTTTCCTCGACGAACCCGTGGCCATGCAGCGGGGACTGTCCGCGTTGCAGGACGTGTTCGGTCGCGGCCTGCTGTTCGATCCGGGCAACGCCGAGTCAATGCTGCGTGCCAGCGCGCTGGCGGCCGAATTCGACCTGCCGATGATCCTGCGGGCAGACGCCCACGCCTGGGAACACGCCGAGGCGCTGGCCGAAGCCGGTCATCCCGTGCTGGTGACACTGGACTTCCCCAAGCCGCCGCCTGTAGCCACCTCTGGCGAGGTGCTGGATACCTCGCTGGCCGAGCTGCGCCGCTGGGAGCGCGCGGCCTATCAGCCGGGCATGCTGGCCGATGCGGGTCTGCGGCTGGCCTTCACCCAGCACGGGATGGAGAAGGCCGACGAATTCTGGCCTCATCTGCGGCGTGCCGTCGAGCGCGGCCTGGCGGCCGACACGGCGCTGGCGGCCCTGACGACAACGCCGGCCGATCTGGTGGGCGCCGACGGTGAACTGGGACGAATCGCGCCGGGCTTTCGAGCCAACCTGGTGATCGCCGACGGCGATCTGTTCGAATCCGACGCGCGTCTGCTCGAAACCTGGGTCGATGGGCACCGCCACGAGCAAGTGGCGATGGAGCAGCGCGCCCTGCTGGGCGATTACGCCGGCGATGTGGGCGGTGTGGAAGGCACGCTCAGCATCGCCCCCGCGCGAGGCGACAAACTCAAGGTCAGCTTCGAGCACGAGGACGGCAAGCTGTCCTTCAAGGACGCCAGCGTGGCTTTCGGCGAACTGCGTGCCCGCAGCGCGGAGGTACTGGGCGATTGGCCCAAGGCGACGCGACTGGTGCTGCGCCCCTCCGACGACGGCCTGAGCGGCGAGGCGATCGCGCCGGACGGCTCGACGCGGGCGCTGGCGTTGAGCCGTGCGGAAGTCGCCGCTGAAAAAGACGATGACCCATCCGAAGAGAGCGAAACGGCGGATCGCGCCCCGGTCTCGCGCATCGTCTCCCCCAACCAGGCCTTCGGCCGCGCCGAGTTGCCGCAGCAGCGCGACGTGCTGGTGCGCAACGCCACCATCTGGACGCAGGGCGAGCAGGGCGTGCTCGAGAACGCCGACCTGCTGGTGCGCGACGGCCTGATCCGCGAAGTGGGCGAGGATCTCGCTGCTCCGCGAGATGCCCTCGTGATCGATGCCGAGGGCCGGCACGTCACGCCGGGGCTGATCGACGAGCATTCCCATATCGCCATCTCGCGTGGCGTCAACGAGGGTTCGCACCCGGTCACGTCCGAGGTGCGCATTGCCGATGTGGTCACCGGCAACGACGTGGACATCTACCGCGGCCTGGCCGGCGGGACCACCATCGCGCAGCTGTTGCACGGTTCGGCCAACCCGATCGGCGGTCAGGCCCAGGTGATCAAACTGCGCTGGGGGCAGGGCGCCGAGGGACTGAAAATGAATGAGGCCCCGCCCAGCATCAAGTTCGCGCTGGGCGAGAACGTCAAGCAGAGCAACTGGGGCGACGACGTCGACAGCCGGTATCCGCAAACGCGCATGGGCGTGAACACGCTGATGCGCGCCGCCCTCGACGCGGCAGTGGCCTATCGTGAGCGCCACCAGGCCTACAACGATCTGTCCCGCCGGGCGCGTCGCGACACCGCGCCGCCGCGGGTCGATTACCAGCTCGAGGCCCTGGCCGAAGTGGTCAACGAGGAGCGCTTCGTGCACGTGCACTCCTACGTCGCCTCCGAAATTCTCGCCTTCATTCGACTGGCCGAATCGATGGGCTTCACCATCAAGACCTTTACCCACATTCTCGAGGGCTACAAGGTCGCCAGCGAGATGGCCGAGCACGGCGCCGGGGCGTCGAGCTTTGCCGACTGGTGGGCCTACAAGTACGAGGTGATCGACGCCATTCCCTACAACACCTGTTTGATGATGGAAGCCGGCGTGCTGACCTCGGTCAACTCCGACAGCGCTGACCTGCACCGGCGACTGAACCAGGAGGCGGCCAAGTCGCTGACCTATTGCGACAACGTTACCGAGGAGCAGGTGCTGGACCTGGTCACGATCAACCCGGCCAAGCAGCTCGAGATCGATGAGTACGTGGGTTCGCTCGAGCCGGGCAAGCAGGCCGATTTCGTGATCTGGAACGATCACCCGCTGTCGGTCTACGCGCGGGCCGACGAGACCTGGGTCGACGGACGCCGCTATTTCAGCCGCAGCGAGGACGAGGAACTGCGCCAGGCGGCCGCCAGCGAGAAACAGGCGCTGGTCGAGCGCGTTCTGGCCGGCGACGAAGCGCCGCGCGAAGACGATGAGCAAGACGTTGAACACCAACACGAATGGCACTGCGAACACAATGTCGACGTGTGGGCCATTCTCAACCGTGGGAGTCAGTCATGAGGGGCATGAGCCGAGTGACACGATGGATTTTTGCCGCACTGGCGCTGTTGCTGACCAGTCAGCTCATGGCCAGTCCTTACGCCCCCGGCGAAGCGCCGGCCGACGCCCTGCTGCTGCAGGGTGGCCTTATCGTCACCATGGACCCGCAGCAGGGCGAGGACGGTATCATCAGCGACGGTGACGTGCTTATCCGTGACGGCCGCGTCGCCGCGGTCGGGCGCTCGCTGCCGGTGCCCGACAATGCAAAAGTCATGGCGCTGAACGGCCGGCACGTCTATCCCGGCCTGGTCGGGCTGGACACCACGCTCGGCCTGGTCGAGATATCGGCAGTACGCGCCACTGTGGACACCGGAGAGGTGGGCACCTTCACGCCCGAGGTGCAGGGCCATATTGCATTCAATGCCGACTCCGAGGTCATCCCGACGGTTCGGTCCAACGGCCTGACGCATGTCCAGGTCGTGCCCCAGGACGGCCTGGTCTCCGGGCGCAGCAGCCTGATGCACACCGACGGATGGCACTGGGAAGACGCCCTGGTCAAGGCAAACGACGCGCTGCACGTGCGCTGGCCTTCACCGCGTCCCCGCTGGTCGTGGTTCGGCGGGTCTTCGGGTTCCGATCCGGTCGAGCGGGCCCAGCGCGAACGCCGGGAACTGCTCGATTTCTTCGATGAGGCGCGTGCCTATCACCTTCGACGCTCGGCCGACGAGGAAACGCCTCGCGACGAGCGTCTCGAGGCGATGCGCGGTGTGTTCGACGGGGACCTGCGGCTGTTCATTCATGCTGACGATCTGCGCCAGATCGAGCAGGCCATGCGCTTTGCCGAGTCCGAGGAGCTGGCGTTCACGCTGGTGGGCGGGCGTGATGCCTGGCGTCTGGCCGATGAGCTGGCCGCCGCGGAGGTCGACGTCGTCTACACCGCCACGTTCGGCATGCCGATCCGCGACGGGGATGGCTACGACGCTGCCTTCCGGGCGCCGGCGATTCTCCACGAGGCGGGCGTGAAGACGGCGCTGGCCTACAGCGGCTACTGGGATACCCGCAACCTGGCGTTTGCCGCCGGCTACCTGGTGGCCCATGGTCTGGACCGACAGGCCGCGCTGGCCATGATTACCCGTACGCCGGCGGAAATGCTCGGGGTGGGCGATCAAATCGGCCGTATCGCGCCGGGCTACTCCGCCTCGCTGTTGGTGAGCAGTGGCGATGTTCTCGACTACCGTGAACATGCCGTCGAAGCGCTGTTCATCGACGGACGCCAAGTCGACCTGGGTGATCACCACAAGGCCCTGGCCGAAAAGTACCGTCAGCGGCTTCGTTGATCGGTAGAAAACGCGCGCCGGCTGGCAAGCCAGCGCGATGTTTATTGAAACTCGGCTACATCGTCGGCGGGAACGGATCGCTGTTGTCGGCGCCCGGTGTGCCGTGATCGGCCGACGCGGGGTGGGTCGTATCGACGCCGGCGGACTGGTTCCAGGTGTACCAGGAGTCGGCGGACTCCCCGTCGCCGTACCCGCCGCCGGTGATGTTGTCGAAGCGCTCCATCGACATCAACTGGTCTTGATTGCCGGCGGGCCACTCACCGGCCGGCGTCGCGTCAACGATGTTGCCGTCGACGTCGCGCAGCGTGAGCTGCTCACCGCCGTTGCCGAGGCTGATCGTTTGAATCTGCACCCCGTCGACCCCCGTGAGCGAGGTGCGCTCGCCATCGACATCGGCGCCCTGCATCTGACCTACCACCAGATAATCGCCGTCGGCGAGCACCGTGCCTGAGTCGAGGATCACGGCGCCGCCACTCGTCCCGGCATTTTCAATCATCCAGCCGGCGAGGTTGAGTTCGCCGCCGGAGATGTTGCGAAGCTCGATCCACTCGTCTGCGTTATCGATTCCATTGCCGTACCAGTTGATCTCGCTGATCACCACGTCGCGCGAGCCGGCCACATCTCCCTCGGGAACGAACGTTACCGTGAGGGACTCGGTGAGTTCCGGGAAGATGTCATCGGTCACGGTAAGGACGACGTCCTCTGCCGCGGTATCGTGCTGCAGCTTGAGCTCGGCGGTGCCGGCCGTGATCGGCTGCGTGTCGGTTTCGCCCGTGAGCGCGCCCGATGAGGCGGTCACCGAGAGCGTGCCGTCGTAGCTCGTCATGACCTCGGAGTCGTCCCCCGACCGGTACGCCGTGACGTTCATGGTGAAGTCGAGCCCGGCCACCGGCGGGCTCGGGCTCACCTCGATGGTGAAGTGGTCAAAGGCATCCGGGCAGTCGGCGCAGGGGGGCTCGAAACGATCCTGGAAAATCACCTGGCCGAATGCGGCGGGCGCGACCAGGCCCAGGCAAAGCAGCAGAGCAACGAACAGTATCCCGAATCGGGATAAACGCGATCTTACTTTCTTCATTGACGACCCCAGTTGATTCAATTGAATTTCCCCAATTGATTCAACGTGAACCGGTACTCAAACCGGCTATAAACCAGCATACGCGCTCGGTGAATAGCCCTCAAGTTGAGTCATTGGCATTTCTTCATTTCAGGCACCGTTCAACTTTTTGTAGGTGTGGTAACTGGCTGTAGGAAATCTCCTACAAATTGCGGAGGGATAAATCCTCTTTGAAATCAATGGGCTGGGGGTTTAGGCTAACTATAGCCTTCGGTCGATGGGGTGAGGCCGGGGTAGATGGGGCATGTTGAAGAAGTGCGCTTGTGCGCTAGACGCGACCTTCAGGCGTTGGAAAGAGCGACTGTCTGTGACGCGCAGTTCAATGGATGCCCTTCGAGCGAGCGCCTGCTCGTTCTTGTCTGGCTGCCGATGAACAGGAGGACACTCATGGAGTTTCGCAAGCGACACCACCGTCGGCTGGTTGGGGTGATGAGCCTGGCACTGGCCCTGGTCCTCTCGGGAGAACTCAACGCCCAGCGAGTGCCCGGTGAGACGTGGATGAGGTATGCGGAGGTCGAGGAGGCCGGGTTCGATCCGGAACGGCTGGACTCGGCGAGAAAGAGCTGGGAAGCGCTGCCGTCGTCGGCCTTCATGGTCGTGGCTGATGGTGCGGTGGTGGCCGCCTGGGGCGAGGTGGACCGTCGGTTCGAGGCTCACTCGGTGCGCAAGAGTTTCCTGTCCGCGCTGTACGGAATCTACTGGGACCGGGGCGAGATCGAACTCAACAAACGGCTCTCGGATCTCGGGATCGATGACCGCCCGGCCCCGTTACTCGAGACGGAGCGCAACGCGAGGATTCTGGATCTGCTGAAAGCCCGGTCGGGCGTCTTCCACCCCGCGGCGTACGCCGGTCGGACAGATTCGCGGCCTCGAGGGAGTGAGGGGCCGGGCCGGTACTTCGCCTACAACAACTGGGACTTCAATACGCTGGCGTTCATCCTCCGGCAGGAGACCGGTGCCGGGGTCTTCACCGCCTTGGACAAGCACTTCGGCGAGCCGCTCGGCATGGAGGACTGGCGGGTTTCCGACGGCTACTACGCCTACGAGCGGGACAAATCCCGCTACCCGGCTTATCCGTTCCGGATGTCGGCACGGGACGCGGCCCGTTTCGGGCTACTGTTTGCAAGGGAAGGGTTGTGGGGCGACACGCGGATCCTCTCCCGGAACTGGGTCCGTCGCAGCACCGCCACCTACTCGTTTGATAATGAGGCCTGGGGCTACGGTTTCATGTGGTGGACGGCACTCGAGCCTCGTTTCCTCCAGCACGGCATGTACGCAGCACGGGGCACGGGTAACCAGATGATCGCCGTGCTGCGGGATATTGACGTGGTGATCGTGAACCGGTCGAACACGTATGAATTCGAGTTCACGCCTTCCGGCAAGCTGCTGGATCTGATCGAGGACGTCCTCGCGGCACGGACGGGCAACCCGGTCGACGACCCGGAGCTGACGCCCGTAACCACTGAATCCGATCCGCTGATAACCTCCGTTGGCGACGACGCACTCTCCGAATTCGTCGGTGAATGGCGTTATCCCCCTGCTTCTCTAGGCCTGCCGGAGCGGGGCACCGTGGAGATCACGGCGGCGGACGGTCACCTGGTCTTTGATGCCCCGTTTGCAGGCACGTTTCGCCTCTACCTTCAGCCCGACGGCACGCTGCACGAGGAGGACAGCCACGCACGTTACTGGCCGGTCCGGGACGACGACGGCACCCTGACCGGGATCGTCGACGCCGAGCATCTGGTCCGGGCCGCACTGTACGCAGCCGCCGGCGGTGAAGTCGCGAGGGCATGCGAACTCATGGACCGGACCGAGGGCGAATCGGAGCTTCTGGTGGCGGTCGGCGGTGCCCTGGTCGACCTTCTGGCCGGCGACCAGGATTCGGCCAAACAGGCCATAGGACGGCTCCTGGCAACGAATCGAACGAGTGTTGCTGCTCTGCTCGATGGTGCCGCAGAAATGCTCATGGAGACGGGCAGGCCGGATGGCAGTGTTCAGATCTACCAACTGGTGACTCGGATCGCCCCCGAGTCAACGCGGGCCTGGGCCAGGTTGGGCCAGGCCTACGAGGCCGCCGGTCAGGCCCCGGCTGCCATCAGTGCGTATGAACGAGTGATGGAGCTTGATCCCGAAGATGAGACCGCGAAGACGACTCTCGATCGACTGCGCAAGACAAAAGAGGGGCGCTGAGACATAGAGTCGGCGCTCAGAAAATCAGACGCCCAAGATCCTTTCTGAATGGGTCAGCCTTGCTGCGGTCGGGCGGGCATATCCGGCACTGGGCTTGAATGCTCGAGTCTGCGCTCTTCGGCCAAAGAGTTTTCCGAATACGGATCTCGCTGCTTAGAGTCGGTGTCTCAAAGGCTCGCGACGGATCACGTCGGGATTCCAAAGTCTCTCTTCGGAAAGAGATTGACGAGATCCTTCATTACCGTAGCGATACGTGATTTCAGGTTTTCGCTGGCGATGTGCTCTCGCTAGTCACTGATCATCCGGACGGTACTCCGCGCATTGGTCCGGATCACTTTCCTCTCGTCTGTCTTCTTCAGCGAAAGTCTTCTTTTCCGAAAGCAGTTCCACGCCCATTATCTCGAGCTGGTAGCCGCCTTCGAGCACAACTTTGTAGATGCCTATTTTGCAGATCGGGCCCCAGCGGAGGTGAGATTCCGCAATGAAGCCGGTATGTACCCAGGCCACCTCGCTGGTCAGAACGCTGAGGGATATCCGGGGAAAGGCTATCCCAAAACCGGCGTCGACCGAAGCTCCTATAAGACTGGCGGAATCGAACATGCCGTCGAATATGTCGTGACCGTTGATAGTGCCACCTGCCTCGACCGATGATCCTTCGTAGGTAAAGCCGGTGTCGCCCCGATACCTGAAATTGGCCTCTGCCTGGGCCGAAGCCTGTGCCTCCAGCGGCACGTTTAGAAAGACAACGAACTGTACGCCGATGTCGATCGACATCGGTATGGGCCCGACAGTAAACGGAATCCGAATGATTGGAAACGGGATCTCATGGTCCAAGCTGGCACTTCCCGATCCAGCTGCGGCAAGCGTGATATTGATGTCCATCTGGGTGTCCTGGGTATTATGCTGGAACGACGTCAGTTCGCCGCCGTCGAAAGTGGCTCCACCGGATGAATCGAACTCGCTCAGCACACCCGTTCCGGTGAATGACGCATTGGCTTCCTCGGTGCCTTTGACGACCTTATATTCGATGCTTGATGTAGTGCCGTTGCGCGTCAGTTCCAGAGACATCGTATAGTCATCGACGGTACACTCGAAAGTGACTGTCTGTTCGTTACCACCGGGGCTGCAATCAGCCGCCCGCCCCGGGACATATGCCTCGCCGGCCGCGACCTGGTCGAAGCCGATATCCAGATTCCACTCCATCTCTCCGCTGACGATGGCCTCGTTGAGGGCAGCCGTGGAGGTTACCAGCACGGTCGAGCCGCCCGACTGCGAAACGGACTCGACGCGGCGCAGAGCAATACCGTCGATCAGCATGATGTCTCCGGATGCGTAGCTGACGCCGGCTGCATCGAGGGCTGCAGTCGAGAAGGTATACACTTCGCCGGCTTCATCCACATCTTCCAGGGCATTGACCGAATCACCGCTGAGTCTGACCGTGTCGTTTGACCAAGTGGCCTCGAATCGGGTCTCGGGCGGTTCGAAGCGGTCGTGGAAGATGACCTGGGCGCCCGCCTGGTTCAGCAGTAGCAGCCCAACAGTCAGTATCGAAAACCAAGAGGTGCGATTTGCTCCGTTCATGACTTTTGCCCTCTGTCGCGTCCCGTAGCTAAGTTAGGGGGATTTCCATCGACTTCGTGCCAGGAAGCTTTGGTGGTCGGCGTCGCTGACTAGTTTCCTTCAGCCAGGCTGCAGAAAAAGGGGGAACCATGATTCTGCAGTTTTTGCTGAATCGCCCGGGGGAGCGCCCCCCGGGCGCGCTTGGCTTACCCACGCAGCACGACAACTCCTGCAACCATCAAGCTCAACGTCAAGAGGATGACCCATGTTAGGCCGCCGACGGGAACAGACCGGAATTCTGGAGTCGGCGGTGCTGCACCGCCCGGCACGCTGCTGCCGAGGGTGATATTGTCGAATCCGATCTGGTCGATAGTGCCGCCGAAATCCACCGACCGGGCAGTTCCGGAAAAGTTAACCCCGGTAGATACCAGCGGGCTGAATTGTCCCGTGGGATCCGGGTCGCCGTTCGTTGGTGTCACCGGCAGGTCGAGCGTTGCCAGGACGTTGCCGGTGCCATCCAGACCATCGTAGACGATGATCTCGCCGGGCTGGTTTATGGCGCTGTAAAAGAACGAGAAGCCATTGGTAAAGCCATCCGAAACGTTCATAGTGGCTGCGGAGCCGCTCAGGAAGAACAAGATGGTGTCGGGGCTTGGCTCCCCGCCGAAATTCCCGGTGCCTCCCGCGTCGGAGTCAATGATGGCCTGGGCGTTGTCGGAGAAGGTAATGCCGAAATCGGGTCCCGGGCCGCTGCCGTTGCCTCCGAGGCCGCCGTTGTAGAACTCCTCGACGGGTTCCAGGTTCTCCAGGCCTTCGAAATCCAGCACCACGTCTCCGGGGTTGGTGCTTCCCCGGGCTGGGGCCTGACGGTCGCTTTGCGGACTGGAACTTGGTTCCGCGCAGCAGATGCCGTCAGGCGTTTCTGTCTGGGCTGTAGCTGGCACAAACGGGTTACTTGCCAGCACCATGGCGGCGCTGAGCAGACAAAAAAGGTTTAACTTGGCGTGCATTGGAATCTCCCTATGTATTGTTGCGGCAACAATTCCGGCCAGCGGCCACGGCGCTTGCGACCGCACACGCCTGCCTAGCCTGAAGCCCGGTTTCTTTAAAATACGACAAAACTTTGCAAAATGCGACATAGCTCACGTAGTGAAGCCGGAAATGGGAGTGAGGGCAATCGACCTTGTCCGCGAAAAAACAGTACGTGGAGGTCCAAGGCACCCGCGGAGAGAAAGCTTTAGGACACTCAAGATGCTTCTCGCGTGCAGCTGACCGTCTGCGTGGAGCGCGCAGCAACGGAAATTCACCGATGATCGAGCTGGCCCTGGATCTGAGCCCCGGAGAAACTGGATGGCGGCGGGAATTACGGCCATCTGGTGCCGAAAGAACCCTGAACATCGATGCCAAGCATCGGCAACTGGTAGGCCCGCTGCTATAGCGCAGAGCGTCTCCGCGACTCGCGCCCCAGTAACTCAGCGCTTCGATTCAAGTGATGGATAGGCTCAGATACCAACACGCGAACGTGTTCCAGGCACCCGTATTAGTAAGCCCGAGGTAGATCGGAAGCTGGATGAGCACGAACAGGCCCAGCACGGTCGGAAACACCCATCGGCCCTGGCGTGCGTCGCGTTCCAGTCAGATCCTGCCGACCAGGATGATGTCCACCACGGCAAAGGTAACAAACTGGTTGTTCATCCCAGAGATATCGGGCAATAGCCGGGCGAGCACGGGATCCACGAAGGTCAGGCCGGTGGCAGCCATGAGGCGTGCGTGCACCAGCCGGTCCTTGCGCTTGATCATCCCGAGCAACCAGATCAAACCGAGCAGTCCGCCGTCAGCACGAAAGCGCACACGACCAGCGGGGCGAGTAGCAAAGAGGCATAAAACCGAGCAAGCGGTGAACGGCTGGTCGCCGGGCGAGGATGAGGAGCGGTTGGGCCATCAACAGCGACAAGACGGCCGGTGCCGTCCACTTGACCAGGTCGACACCCAGAGCCCTGGAAACGGGTAAGCCTGCGCTGGCTTCGTTCATTTGTCCCTTCCTCTACGACGCCGGAGCGGGTTGAACGGCGTCGCATCTTCTCCCTCAGGTGGTGCAGCCGGGCGCTTTGCCTTGGGGCGCCATAACGTCATGGCTACTCCGGGATGCCTGAGCAGCTTTTCGTCGCCGGCCTGAGCGCCGGCCCGGCAGATCGGCGGAGCCCCGGTGGGCAGCTACGCCGCCGCGTACGATGTGGCGTACACGGCGTTCGAATGGCTCGCCGACGATGGACCGTTCGGCTCCGCCCTCAGGCGCTACAACAATCATGAATCCACCGGGTTCGAGGATATACGTTCCCTGCTTGTCGAGGTTCGGGAACGCACCGCGTCGAGCCTGTAGCGCTTGCTACCAGGACACCCCCAATTTTCTCGGCTGTAACAGGTCGGTATCGGTCCGTTGGGAGACTGAATTCAGTGGAACTGGCCTGCCAGAGGCGTGTTTTTCTGCTCATCGCTCGAATCTTGCCTGACGTCAATCGCCTCGTGGCCCGGAAGTGATACAAAACGAGGATGACAAGCAGTGCAGGAGAAGCGCTCATGAACAGAGTACAAGGCAAGGTGGCCATAGTGACTGGCGGCGGGCTCGGGATTGGTCGCGCCGCGGCCCTCCGTCTGGCGGAGGAAGGCGCTTCGGTTGCCATTCTGGACATCGATGATGAAGCGGGACGGGCCGTTGTGTCCGAGATCACCGCGGCAGGTGGCCAGTCCGGTTTCTGGCATGTCGACACGACCGATGAAGATGCCGTTCGGAACGCTTATGCCGAGATCGCAGAGCGATTCGGTGGAATTCATGTGGTGGTCAATAATGCGGGAATCGCCGGCGTCAACAAGCCGACCGACGAGATCTCTCGCGAAGAATGGGAAGCGCTATTCGATGTCAATGTGACGGGGGTATTCCTGTGCACCAAGCACGCCATCGGATACATGAGGACCGCCGGCAGCGGCAGTATCATCAATCTGTCATCGATCTATGGCCTCATTGGCGCTGCTGACCTGCCGCCCTACCACGCATCAAAAGGCGCAGTTCGCCTCATGGCCAAGAATGATGCGCTGCTCTATGCTCGCGAGAATATCCGAGTCAATTCAATTCACCCGGCCTATATCTGGACGCCACTGGTCGAGAATCTCGGCAAGCAGCATCCAGAGGGCGTAGAAGCCTTTCGGCAGTTGCTCGACAGCAAGCATCCGATCGGTCACGTCGGTGAGCCGGATGACATCGCCTGGGGTGTCGTCTATCTGGCTTCGGACGAATCCAAATTCGTTACGGGTACCGAGTTGATAATCGACGGCGGCTATACGGCGCAGTAATAAATCATGCCCATAACAAAACCCCGGTTTTCTGGAACCGGGGTTTGTCCGCGAATAATTTGAGATTGGAGCGCTAGCGCTGAGGTCCTGATGTACGACAAAATGCTTCAACTTCAAGAGTCTTCACTTTCCGTCGCCAGATCTCGGTGGATCGAGCTCTCTAGCACCGCTTCACCCGTGTAAGGCTTCCGCGTCAAGTACAGGTTTACGCTCATCCGAGGGGCCTGTCAATCACTTCGTCGTGAAAGTGAAGGAAAAATTGACCTGCGTCATCAGAAGGGATGTACGGACCGGTCCGACCTATCCTTTGCACCTCGGGGTGGACTCGGCGCCGCAGTCGATTTGCACGCAGACGCTGGACTGACTTTGCGGGCCGCGAGTCTGTAGCCGCAGCGTACCTGATTGGTCGTCCTGGCAGCGGATGATGCAAAATAGGCATCTCACTCGAACGGAAGGCGACGATGCGCTATCTCCACACCATGCTCCGTATCAGTGATCCGGATGCTTCCCTGGAATTCTTCTGCAATCAGCTCGGGCTCGTCGAGGTCATGCGCAAGGAAAGCGAAGAGGGGCGATTCACGCTGATTTTCCTGGCCGCACCCAACGATGTCGGGCGCGCCGAGACCGAAAAGTCACCGATGCTCGAGCTGACCTGGAACTGGGATCCGGAAGAACTGGACGGCGGCCGGAATTTCGGCCATCTGGCGTATCGCGTCGACGACATCTACGCGGTCTGCCAGAAGCTCATGGACGCTGGCGTGACCATCAACCGCCCGCCCCGAGACGGTCATATGGCCTTCGTGCGTTCCCCGGACGGTCACTCGATCGAGTTGTTGCAGGAAGGCGATCATCTGTCGCCGAAAGAACCCTGGGCGTCGATGCCCAATACCGGCACCTGGTAAGACCTCAGTTCTGCATCGGAATGCTGGCATCCCAGCGAAAGCCGATGCCGCCTGCGTGCCAGACGCCACCGTCGAACGGGTTGGGGCCGCGAATATTGACGCGGGCGGGCAGGTCGAAATGCGGCGTAAATTCACCGACGCCGCGGACGGTGCTGCGGTGCATGATCCGCAATCCCTGCTTCTCGGGCGGCAGGTGTGCCTCGGGAGAGGCCCGATGGGCGACGGCCAAGTTGTCGATAAAGATGCAGTCGTTCTCTGCATATTCGTAGGCGATGGCGTAGCCGTTTTCGAGGCCCGCGTTGAGGATGTCGTTGTATTCGCGGCAGAGCTGGGTCAGTTCATCGACATCGAGCAGGCGAAAGCCGTCCTCGTCCGGAAGTTTTTCGATCACGGCGCCGGTCATGCCCAGATGCAGCCACAGGCTCTTGCGCCCGGTCACGGGATGCTCATGAACGGCGGGGTGAACGACCCCGGACGCGGAATTGACCGACGACAGGCGATCCCAGAATGCCTGCCGCTCCGGCGGTAGCGCGTCGTAGGCGGCGCCCTGGTGCGCGAAATACGTGCCGCCGCCTTTTTCGGCCGGGCGGATGATGTGATACCCCGCGTGCGAGAAAGTGGTCGTGTTGAAGCTCCCGTCGTTGTGCCACTGCGGCCCGACGCCCGGTATGCCGTGGCGTGGATCGTTCGACAGGCGGAAGATGTGCGGATTGCCGCCAGGTGTCGCCGGATGTACCCCATGCGTGCTGTGCAGTTCCCGGCCGCCCCACCATGCGCTGGCGCGGAGGAAGTCCTCGATTTCCAGCTGCCGGGTGCTCTTGAAGACGAGAAAGCCGCGACTGGCCATCTCCTTTTCCAGCGCCGCCAGCGCCTCGGGCGAGGGCGGTTGTTCGGCCGAAAGATCGATGCCGTGCACTTCGGCGCCGATGGGATTGAGCGGGTTGATCTTCCCGCCGGCTTTCTCCACGGCTTCGACATGCGCTGGATGCAGCGGTGAGACACTCGGATGGCGGGGGCTTGTTGTGGCATGAATATCAGTCATGCCCCGCATGCTAAATGACTCGGTGAAAACACGCCGTTAAAGGGTTTGGGTCAGAAGGCGGTGGTTCGGCGGGGTCGGATTCTGAAGAGGCATCGAAGTCTGAATCCCCCGATGGGCCACCAGGCAACGATGGCGTTATTCTAGGCACCGTGCAATTCTGAACGTGTCGCTACTGACCGCAGAAATTTTCCTGCAAATCGTGGGTTTTCCGGATTTTTTGTTTGAAAAGGGAGATGGTTCATGACCGAAGCGCTGCTCGATCGGCGGGATCTCGAATTCCAGCTCTACGAGGTGCTGGATACGGCTGGGCTGTGCGAGCGGGAACGTTTTCTCGAGCACGACCGCGACACCTTCGACGCGGTGATCGAGTCGGCCGATCGCATCGCCCGGGAAAAATTCGCCCCGCATAACGCGCTGGCCGACCGCGAGGAGCCGCGCTTTGTCGACGGGCGCGTCGAGATGCGGCCCGAGGTCAAGGAAGCGATCGACGCCTATGCCGACGCCGGTTTCATCGCCGGGCGCTATGACGAGGCGCTCGGCGGCATGCAGCTGCCCGAGAGCGTCATGACCGCCTGCAACGGCTTCTTCGTTGCCGCCAATCCCGGCACCGCCGGCTATCCCTTCCTGACCATGGCGGCGGCCAACGTGATCCGATTGTTCGGGTCGGAGCAGCAGCGCTCGACTTACCTGCCGCCCATGCTCGAGGGCCAGTTTACCGGCACCATGGCGCTGACCGAACCCCAGGCCGGTTCGTCACTGGCCGATCTGACCACTTCGGCCACGCCCACTGAGAACGACCATTACCTGATCCGGGGCGCCAAGCTCTACATCTCAGGCGGCGAACACGAGCTGGCCGACAACATCATTCACCTGGTGCTGGCCCGGATAAAAGGCGCACCCGCCGGCGTGAAGGGCATTTCCATGTTCATCGTGCCCAAGTACCGCCTGGATGCCGAGGGCAATCCGGCCGACCGGAATGGCATTTCGCTGGCCGGGCTGATCCACAAGATTGGTTACCGCGGAACCACATCCACCGCCCTGAGTTTCGGCGATGACGCGCCCTGCCACGGTTACCTGGTGGGTGAGCCGCACCAGGGACTGAAATACATGTTCCAGATGATGAACGAGGCCCGCCTGGGTGTCGGTTTCGGTGCAGCGGCTATCGGCTATCGCGGTTACCTTCACAGCCTCGACTACGCGCGGGAACGGCTCCAGGGCCGGCCGCCCGCGAACAAGGATCCGGCCAGTCCGCCGGTGGCCATCATCGAGCACGCCGATGTCCGCCGGATGCTTTTGGCACAGAAGGCCTGGGTGGAAGGAGCGCTGGCTTTGTGCCTATACGGCGCGAGGCTGGTCGACGACAGCCAGACCCATCCGGAACGCGAGGAACGCGAACGGGCCCGGCAGCTTCTCGACCTGCTCACGCCGGTCATCAAGGCCTGGCCATCCGAATACGGCACCCGGGCCAATGACCTGGCCATCCAGGTCTACGGGGGTGCCGGCTACACCCGCGAGTACCCGGTCGAGCAGTGCTGGCGCGACAATCGTCTCAATCCCATCCACGAAGGCACCAACGGTATCCAGGCCCTGGATTTGCTAGGTCGAAAGGTCTGGCAGGAAAAAGGGCTCGAGCTGCTATTGGGCGCGATTCAGGCCGACATGAAGGAGGCCGCCGACACGCAATGCCAGCAATGGGCGCAGTCACTCGGTGAAACCCTCGACAGGGTCGGTACCGTAACGCGCAGGCTCGGCCAGGCGCTGGGCAAGGAGGGGCCGGATGATGCCCTGGCCAACGCCTCGGCCTATCTGCATCTGTTCGGCCATGTCATGGTGGCCTGGATGTGGCTCCGGCAGGCCAATGTTGCCGCCGCCCGGCTCGATGACGAAATCGGACAGGCCGATCGCAATTTCTACCTCGGCAAGATGCAGGCGGCACGCTATTTCTTCCGCTGGGAACTGCCGGTTGTCGGCCGCGACCTCGAGATTCTCGAGCGTATGGACGACACCTGTCTTGCGATGAAGGATGAATGGTTCTGAATGCGGCACACGTGAGGATAAACGCATGTCACTGGTCAATATCGAAGCGCGCGATCATATTCTGTTCATCGGCCTGAACCGGCCGGAAAAGATGAACGCCATGAACCGCGAGATGTATCACCTCATCGCCGCCGCCTATGGGCGTCTCAACCGCGATGATGATCTTCGGGTCGGGCTGTTTTATGCAGAGGGCGACCATTTCACTTCGGGCTTGGAGCTGGACGACTGGGCCGACGTATTTGCCCGAGGCAAGGGCCTGGAACTCGGCGAGGGCGAGATTGACCCGTTCTTTGTGTCCGGTGAGCCGCTGACCAAGCCGGTTGTCTATGCGACCCAGGGCATCTGCTTTACCTGCGGGGTTGAGATGATGCTCAATACCGACATCCGGGTGGCGGCCCACGATACGCGCTATGCCCAGCTCGAAGTCAAACGCGGCATCTTCGCCTGCGGTGGGGCCACCATTCGCCTGCAGGAGGAAATCGGCTGGGCCAATGCCCAGCGCTACCTGCTCACTGGCGATGAGTGGACAGCCCGCCAGGCGTATGAGTGGGGCATGGTGCAGGAGCTGGTCGAACCCGGGCAGCAGTTCGATCGCGCCCTGGAGCTGGCGGGCAAGGTGGCGAAGGCCGCGCCCCTGGGCGTCCAGGCGAGCCTGAAATCATCCCGTCTGGCCAGGCTGCACGGCCATGACGCGGCCAAGAAGCGGTTGTTCCCGGACTTGCGCCCGGTCATGGAAAGTGAAGACGTCAAGGAAGGCATTCGCTCCTTCCTGGAGCGGCGCGATGCGATCTTCAAGGGACACTGACAGAAGGCTGAAATCGCCGACCATGGTGCTCTTTGCCCTGTTTACGCTGATTGTGCGCGCTATTTTTGTCACAATGATCTTCAACAGCCTGGAGAACTGCGCGAGAGCCGACCGGCTGTGATTTCTGATAAGGCAAGAATGACGCCCCGACTCGCGAATAGGTACGCGATGAAAGACAAAGTCAAAACCCGGATTCTGTTCCGTTCCAGCTACCTGAACATCTACCTGGTGCGCTATTCGACGGGCCACAGGATCGTGCCCCACGTGGACATGGTGTCCGAAGGCAAGCTGTACAAATTCAACTGGGTCGTGGTCAAGCCGAAGTTGGGCGGTGAGTTCATCTGCGAGAAGAACATCTTCAACCTGTTCGGGCGATTCATTCTGTTCCGGCCCGATGTTTACCAGCACCAGGTCTCGAAGATAGAACGCGGCAATCGGTGGCTGCTGAGTTTTGCGCTCAGCAAAAGCTGACGGGAATGCCTGGTGGGCCTGGCCTGCCAGTACCACGTTCGTTCGGAACATTCCTCGGTAGGTTTGTTTCTCCGCGGCTCAGGATTTGCGCTCTCGGCGGGCTGCCTGGCGGCGTTTCTCCCGGGCCCGGTGGCGGCGGCGGTGCCAGACCTCCGATATGCCCAGTGAGGCGAAGTAGCCGAGCAGTGCGATGGGAATGGCGATCAGGAGTGTACCCAGGACCGTGCTCATTACCGCAATTAACGCGTTGTCGACTGCATCCGAGCCTTTGAACAAGGCCTGCGCCCAGGACCCGAACAGCCATTTTCCCAACTCATGGTAGGCGTAGACCATCGGCGGCAGGGTGAACGGGTTGCTGACCCAGGAGATTGCGTACGCGGCCGGAAAATTACCGCGTACCAGCAGGCTGCCGGCCAGCATCATCACGGTCTGCAACCCGACTGTCGGGGTCAGCCCGACAAAAAGGCCGATGCCGATGCCGCGCGCGATGGGCTCGCGCCTGAAGGCCAGGCAGCCAGAGCGTCGCAACCACTGGCGCACGCGCTCACTGGTCCGGCCCTGGTCCTCGCCGGCAGCCATCTGTCGGCGGTGATTGAGAATGAATTTCTTGAGCACTGGTTGTCAGGCACACGACCCACGGCGACGCGAGGGGCCTAGTGTACGCAATTCGGTTTGCAGCGGCGTGGGCGGTTCTAGAGCGGGCACTCTAGAAAACGCCGCTAGCGTTAATCGCACGTCCCATCCTGAAGGGAGCCCGAACATGGCTCGTTTGATCAAGACCCTTTTTGTCCTCTCCATCGGCTCGTGGTGCTCTCTTCTGGTCGCTCAGCAATTGACGGCGCAGCAATCGGTCCCGTTGCCGGGGGACAAGGTCCGGATAGCCGATTTCGGGCTTGGGGATCAGGTTTCGTCCGCCACCGATCTGGTCGGGCCCGAAGACGGTTCGGCGGGGCGCAATCGGGATTCGCTGGTTCATCGCCTGCAGTGCTGGATCGACGGAGACGAAAGCTGTTCATCCGCGGATCCGAACGACCCGCGGGTTCGCGAGATCCGCCGATTCCTGGCGCAGGGTCCGCTCGATCGGCACGGCGTGGTCATCATTCACTTCCCCGACCAGTCACGGATCGAAGTGCGGCTGGAGCGTGTATCGGACCTGGCACCGAATGATTGGGACCAGCGTGTCTATGACCCGGTCGTCCTTCCCGGCACTGCCCGGGTGCCAGGGGAATGACCAGGTACGCCACGGATGTGCAATCCCCTTACAGCTGGAGGGTGTAGACCAGCATAAAGCCGATGTAGGTGCCCAGCAGGTTGCCCAGAGAACCGAGTACGACGCCCGGCAACAGCAGATCCGGGCGCCGGAACCGCTCGACCAGCGGCAGGACCACCGTCGAGCCGCCGACGGTTGTGGCCGAGGCCACGGCGACCACTTCGGGCGACTGCCGAGTGAATTTACCGGCCAGCACGACGAATGCGCCGTGCACGACAATCAGGATGGTCACGAATGCCATCAACAGCAGACCGATCTTGCCGGTCTCGCGCAATGCGGCAACCTCGCAGTAGGCCGCCAGCGCGGCCAGGAACAGGTAGGCGCCGTACATGCCCAGCATTTCCGCGCCCTTCAGGCGGGCAACCGGCCTGGTCTGGGCCAGGATAAGGGCAAGGGTGGTCAGGATCAGGATGGCCGGCACGTTGATTCCGGTCATTGCAGCCAGCCAGGCCGCCAACTGCTCGGAAACCACGAACGCGACCAGCCCCAGTGCGCCCAGCATCACCAGGTCACCCAGCGCCGGCCGTTCGTCATCAGAGGGTGCGGGGATCGCTTCGCGGTCGTTCCTGGGAGAAACTGGGTTTGCTGTCTGAGCCGGCGCTCGATCCTGGTCGAAGACGTCGCGCTTGGGCAGAATGCGGCCGACCAGCCGCGGGAAGATCAGCAGCACGGCGATCCAGACCACGGTCAGCACGTGGTCGGCAACCACGGCGGCGGCATAGAGATTGCCGCTTTCCATGAAATCAAAGTGCAGCGCCAGAGCATTGAAGTTGGCGCCACCGCCGATGTAGGTCGCCGCGAACATCCCCGAGAGCGGACCGTACCAGTCGCCCATCCATGTCGATGCGCCAAGCAGCCAGCCCGCGACCAACACGCCCGCGATGGTTCCTATGGCGGCGAATGTGAACATCGCCAGCATCGGGCCACCGGCCCGCATCAGCGGTGCAAGTCGGGCATTGAGCAGCAGCAGGAAGATGGATACCGGCGCAGCTACCCCCAGCAGCTGGTTGTAGACCGGTACGTCGTCGCTGGCCAGTGGCACCACGCCCAGGTTTGCCAACGCGGCGACGAGGATGATGACCAGCAGTGCGCCGCCGACGATGCGACCGCCGGGTTTGTTGCCGAGCCAGTGGGCAGCGGCAATGGCGGCGGTCAGTATTGCGAGTATTTCGAGCTGTTCCATGGCCGATTCCGGTCACGCTGGCTTATCATCAGAGGGCATCCTAAGCCAAGCGCGCGCAAAGAGCATCGCATGCCGAAATATTCTCTGAACAACTCCCGCCTCAATATCATCGAATCCGGCAGCGGCGCCGAAACCCTTGTCCTCCTCCACGGCCTGCTGTTTTCCCACCGCATGTTCGATGCCCAGGTCGCGGCGCTCCAGCCCCACTTTCGCTGCGTTCGCATGGACTTTCGCGGGCAGGGTGATAGTGAAGTCACGCGTGCGGGATACGACCTGGACACACTGGCAGACGACGTCGTCGCCTTGATCGAGCATCTTGACTGCGGCCCGGTTCACCTGCTGGGTTTCTCGATGGGCGGGATGGTGGCGCAGCGGGTTGCGTTGAAGCACCCCGAGCTGCTGCGGTCACTCGTGCTGATGAATACCTCGGCGGAACCTGAACCAATGCGCGAGCGCCCGCGCTTTGCGCTTCTGAATCTGGCTGCACGGTTTCTGGGGCTGGAGAAAGTGGCCCCGAAGATCCTGCCGCTCCTGTTTTCTGAGCGTTTCATCCAGGACCCGACTTGCCAGGAGGAACGCGAGCGATGGCTGGCGATGGTGACGGCCAACGACCGTATCGGTGTCACCCGGGCGGTGCGCGGCGTGGTATCGCGAAAATCGATCCTGGAGCGCATCCACCAGATCGAGACGCCGACGCTGATCATCGCCGCCGACCGGGATCGCGCCACCCCACCGGCTCGTGCGCGGAACATGCAGGCTCGAATCGACGGCTCGAAGCTGGTGATGATCGAGGGCAGCGGGCATATGACCACGGCCGAAAGACCGGATGAAGTCAATCGCGCAGTCGAGGATTTCTATGCCTCGCGAGATGTTAGCGTCACTAGCGGAGATTTTGGACATTCATGACGGGAAAAAGACCGAAAAAACGATCCTTTGAGATCCGGGAGGCGACCGAGGCGGACCTGCCGGTGCTCGTGGAGTTCCTCGTCAAGCTCGCGCTCCATGTTGCAGGCGACGGGCCGCAGACGCTCAAGAAAGGCGAACATCATCGCCTTATGGAGGCGCTGCGCTCGGCCCTGGACGACGAGAACAAGCGTTTGTTTGTAGCAGATAGCCCCGAGGTCGGCCTTGTCGGGATGGGGTATGTCTATGTCTATCGCAGTCAAGGCATCTGGGAGCAAGCAGAACCGGTCGAGTATCGAACGGGCGTTATCGATGACGTATGGGTCGAGCCCGAGTTTCGGAGTTTCGGCGTATTCCGGGCTTTGCTTAAGCGGCTGGTGGCGTTTGCCGAAAGTCACAATGCGCATGAGCTGGTGCTTGAATACTCGGTAACCAACAAGCAAGCCAAGGCGGTCTGGACCAAGATGGGGTTCAAGACAACCGGTGTTTGCGCCGCGGCGTACACTTCGAGCGTCAAATCTGCCCTTGAGTAACGATGCTTTGGCAACTTTTCAGCAAAGTGATTTAACCATGACGGCGAGGTGTCTCCTTGCAGTCAGGACGCTGAAACTACGATTTTTGGGAAGTGGGAGAGTCACATGATCGGCGATCGCAGCGTTAACGTGTTTTTCGATGAAATCATGCTGGAGCACAACCCCGAGGTAGAGCTCCCCTTCATGCCCAGCCGGGTGGAAAAACGCGTCAGAAGCGTCCTCGAGGGGCTGGATTTCAAGTGGAGTTATCCCGAGCACCCGGGACGCCTGTCCGAAATCAAGGCGCACCTGGATAATCATCCCATTGAGGGCGTGCAGATTCGTACCGGCGCCAGTCCTGCAAGCTATGACCAGCTCGCACGGGTTCATACAACCTCCTACCTGGATCATATTTTTTCGCTGGCGGGTCAACGCGCCTGGCTTGACAGGGATACAACGGCCGTCTCTCCCGCCAGTATTGATGCCGCTACCGCAGCCGCCGGTAATGCGATTGCGGCCGTGGAAAGCGTTGTAAGGGGCGAGTCAGACAGTGCGTTTGCGCTCATTCGGCCACCCGGTCATCACGCCGAGCCGGTGCGCGCGCGCGGCTTTTGCCTGCTCAACAACGTCGCCGTGGCTGCCGCGCATGCCCAGGCAAAGCTGGGATTGGAGCGCGTGCTGATCATCGACTGGGATGCCCACCATGGCAATGGCACCCAGGACATTTTCTGGGCAGACCCGGATGTGCTTTTCTTCGACACGCACTGCGCTGCGCCGTTCTATCCCGGTTCGGGGCACCTGGAGGAAACGGGAGATGGCCTGGGAGAGGGCTACACCGTCAATGTGCCGCTTCCGGAAGCCGCCGGTGATATTGCCTTCGAGAAGGTGTTTCGCGACATTCTCGTCCCGGCGGCGGACTACTTCGAGCCCGAGCTCGTGCTTGTTTCAGCCGGGTTCGATCCGCACCGCAACGACATGGCGCTGAACCTGACCTACGATGGGTTCAAGGTGATCACGCGCATCGTGCAGGATATTGCCGACAAGCACTGCCAGGGGCGACTGGCTTTCGTTCTGGAAGGCGGCTATAACCTCACTTCCCTCTCGCACGGTGTCCATGCCGTGCTGGAAGTGCTCGCAGGCGGCGATGTCCCGAAACTCATGGAGCCCGGCGTCCGGGAGGTCCAGGAAGCCGCGGAATTCCACCTTGCAGCGTTTAACGACGAGGATGCTTAGCAGCCTGTTGGGTTTGGGTTCGTTTTGCTAACTAAAAGCCGGATTCCGCTCTAGTGGGCGATGGGGTCGGCTTGGGCGGTATCATTGAGTATTCTGCTCTGGCTCTGAAACATGTCCGATTCAAAAGACTCCGATCCCGGCTTCGATGCCCTGGGTCTCCCCGCCGAACTTCTTGCCACGCTGCGGGACCTGGGTTACGAAGCGCCGTCGCCAATCCAGGCCGCAACGATTCCGGCGCTGCTGGCCGGGCGCGACGTGCTCGGTCAGGCCCAGACCGGCACCGGTAAGACGGCTGCGTTTGCGCTGCCCATCCTGGCCCGGTTGAAGCCCGGTGAAGCTCGCCCGGCCGCGCTGGTGCTCGCGCCCACCCGCGAGCTGGCCATCCAGGTGGCCGAAGCCTTTCAAACCTACGCCAGCGGATTGCGGGGGTTCCACGTGCTGCCGATCTACGGCGGCCAGGCCTATGCACCGCAGCTGAACGGGCTCAAGCGCGGGCCTGACGTGGTCGTCGGCACGCCGGGCCGCATCATCGACCATCTGGGCAAGGGTACGCTCAAGATCGACCAGCTCCAGACCCTGGTGCTCGACGAGGCCGATGAAATGCTGCGCATGGGTTTCATCGATGACGTGCGCGACGTCATGGAGCGAATCCCCGAGACCTGCCAGAAAGCGCTTTTCTCGGCGACCATGCCGGATGCGATCCGGCGAATCGCCGAGCGCCACATGAGCGAGGCCGAGCACATCACGATCCGCTCGAAGACCACGACAGCCGCCAATACCCGGCAGCGTTACTGGGTGGTCAGCGGCCTGCACAAGCTCGATGCCCTGACGCGGATCCTGGAGGTCGAGGAATTCGACGCCATGATCGTCTTTGCCCGCACCCGTATTGCAACGGAACAGCTCGCCCAGCGCCTGGAAGCGCGCGGGTTCTCGGCGGCCGCATTGAACGGCGACGTGCCGCAGAAACAGCGCGAGCAGATCGTTGAACGCCTGAAGCGCGGTGAGATTGACATCCTGACAGCCACCGATGTTGCCGCACGTGGTCTCGATGTCGATCGCATCAGCCATGTCGTCAACTACGACATTCCGCACGATACGGAAGCCTACGTGCACCGGATCGGGCGCACGGGCCGGGCGGGCCGGTCCGGCGAGGCGATCCTGTTCGTTGCACCGCGCGAGCGCGGCATGCTTCGCGCAATCGAGCGCGCGACGCGCCAGCCGATCGAGTCCATGACGCTGCCGACCGTCGGCGATGTCAACGCCCAGCGCCTGGTGCGCTTCCAGGCGAGGATCAAGGCCGCGCTGGAAAGCGACGAACTGGATTCAGGAAGAGAGACCGTGCAGCAGACGCTTGAGGTACTGGATACCTCCATCGAAGATCTCGCCGCCGCGCTCGCGCTGATTGCCCGTGGCCAATCTCGCAGGCTGGGTGACGACAGTGTGCTACCCACCGCTGCAGAGCAGAGTCCGGAGGCAGGAAGAAGACCAAGGGATCAGCGTGGGCAGGGTGCGCCTTCTCGCCGTGATGCCAAGTCAGGCTCGGCCCGCGACGCAGACCTGGTCAGCTATCGCATCGAGGTCGGTGCTAGCCACGGGGCAAAGCCCGGCAATATCGTCGGCGCCATCGCCAACGAGGCCGGGCTGGACGCCAGCCAGATCGGACGGATCAACATCCAGCAGAATTTCAGCACTGTCGATCTTCCCGCCAACCTGGCCGCGGAGACTCTCGAGCACCTTCGCGGTGTGCGTGTTGCCAGCCAGCCTCTTTTGATCAGAAAGGATGACGGTACGCCCGGCCAGTCTTCACCACGTCCCGGTGGGCCGGGTCGTCGTCCTTCGAGTCCGGGGCGATCGTTCAACAAGCCATGGCAGAAAGGCAAGGACAAGACTTCTGACAAGAAGAAACCGCGAGATGAGGGCGAGAAGGGCACAGGGAAGAAACCGGATGAGCCGGACAAGCCCAGGCTAAAGCGTCCGGCCCGAACGCGTGCCGAACGCAAGGCCGGGTTCAAAGCCCGCAAGAAGACCTGAAGCGAGGAGAACCAACGCCCACGACTGTGCCCGGCAGAGCTGAGGGTTCAGCCTCGGGGCGGCTCGTCCAGGGGCGTGGATCCGAGCCCTCGCAGAAGTGGTTCCAGGTGAGCTTCGTAATGGCGCCATCGGTTGATGGCGCGGTTGGATTCATCGAGCCGCCATTCTATCCGCTCGGATCAAGGTTGCCGCGACTTGCGAGGCGATCTGGACGGAATCCGCTTGCGGGCGCTCGCTTTGACCGGTCTCGCCGCCGTAGTCACGCGACTGCCTGAGGCACGCTGAGGGCAATGCTGATCCCGAACTCCGCCTAGCGATACCTCGACAACCCGGCCTCCAGAATCTTTCGCAGCAAGTCGGCGTAGCTGTAGCCAGCCCATTCGGCCGATTTGGCCAGCCGACCGTCGTGATGCCAGGTCGGATTGGGGTTGGGATCGAGCAGTCGCAGCCGACCGTCCTTGCCGGCACGAAAATCGATTCGCGCGTAATCGCGGCATCGCAGGCGCTCGAACAAAAGCTTGCAAGTGCGGCTAATCCATTCGAGGCTGTCTGCATCGAGTTCGCTCCGGAAATGCTCAAGCTGCACGTAATAGCGTGACTCCGGGTCGAATTTGGCGCCGTAAGTGAAAATCGGCGGCAGGTCAGCGTCCAGTCCTGAGTAGTCGATCTCTGCGGGCGGCAGTATTTCCAGACTGGTTTCTGGATTGCCGATGACCGATACCGTGAGCTCGCGACCGGTCAGGAATTCCTGCACCACGGCTTCGGGGGGTGAGATATTTTCGGCCATCCAGTCGAGGTATTCCTGCGCCTCCTTCTCGTCGTAGACCACACAGTTTCGAGTCACGCCATAGCTCCCGCCGCCTACATTGGGCTTGATGAGTACCGGGTAATCATCGGGCAGCCGAAAAGGTCGTGTGGTCAGATCCACAAGGTATTCCCGGGGAACCGGTATGCCCATGCGATCGGCCAGGGCGGAGACCAGGAACTTGTCGCCGCAGGTGTCGATGGCCACTGCCGAGGATCCCGTGACCGGTACGCGCAGGATCTCGCACAGCGATGGTACGTTGCTGATGAAATCCTCGTTGTGGAAACCCGTATCGCAGAAATTGAGGGCGATGTCGAATACCCCGGCCCGGAGCTGATCGATCATGCGCGGATGGTCATCCAGGATGGTGACGTCATACCCCTCCAGACTGATCAGGGCTTCTTCCACGCAACGCGCGGCTTCGATGTCGGCTTCGCCGAGCCAGCCGCCCGGCGCAAAGGCATACGGAAGCCGCGGATCGGGCAGGAGGACGGCGACCTTCACGGGGCCGCCTCCGCGGCCCGTCGGGATGCTGGTTTGCTTTTTACTGGTCATGATGCCTCCGGGTCAACACGATCCCAATTTAAAGGGGAAGGAGACTTCCTGTTGTTGCTCAGGCGCTGTCTTTATGCCGGGTTAGTATCGTGGCGAAACGATATTTCAGCGATCCCATCTGGAATGGTAAGAGATGTCGCTGCGCAAAAAGGTGCTTATCGCGGATAAGCACATTCACCGTGTTGTTGGTACCTTCCATGTAGGGAGGGTAGGTTTCGTACTTGTCCTCGATGACTTCATTCTTCTCCACGTGTTCCCAGTACGGGTCGAAGGCCTCAAAGACGCCGTCCTGATAGCCGTTTATGAGAATGGAGTGAGCCCCGGCCTTGATGTCGCACACGGCAACCTGGTTCTGATAATCCAGTTTCTTGATGGCATCCGGGACGTCCTTGCCGTTGACGTAGCTGATATCCAGGCCGGTGCATACGCCGACGGCCGATACGATTGCCTCATATTCACGCACTTGCTTGTTCGTGTAATAGAAGACGCCATCTTCGCCGAGCAGGTTATGAAGCACGTTGTAGGCCAAGTAGGACACGCGCTTGCCCGGATACAGGCAGAGAATGCCGTTGATCATCGAAGTCACCCAGCACGATGACGACAAGGGTTGGTAGTTCAGGGGATACGTTGCCATGGTTGGTTGCCTTTGTGGTTTCCGCTTGCTCGATTTTGTCGTCAGCGCCGTCTGGTGTTGTTCCGATCCATCAAGAACTGCCGGTTATCGCTGTTTAACTGGCTGAATGACGCTCGTTGCGGGTTGCCTCCCGCGGATACTCTTTGGATGGTCGCAATTCGTCGACCGGGATTTCCAGCAGCCGCTCGGTCGCCTTGACCAGTGTGCGCGCTACCCGGTAGGTCGCCTCGAGTGAGACGGACTCGTTCGGTGCGTGCGCCAGCTCGATTTCTCCTGGCCCATAGATAACCGTGGGAACGCCGGCCAGCCGGACCCAGCCCGACATGTCGCAGCCGTAGGGTGCGGCCGCGATGGTGGGGTTCTTCCGGAACTCTTCCTCGGCTGCTTCACCGAGGGCGGTCACCAGCGGGTGGTCTTCCCTGGTCATCGCCGAACCGAATCCGGAGGCCAGGCGCTGAATCTTCGGCGGATTCTCGCTTAGCCAGGGATCGTCACGAATGAATTCCTCGATCGTGCTTCGAAACCGCTCTTCGGCCTGATCGATGGTTTCTTCGAGCGATACGCCGACGCGCACCTGGGCCTCGAGCGAGTCCATCACGCTCGACGACCACAGTCCCCCGTTAATGGTGCCCACATTGGTGGCGTAAGGCAGCGGATGGAGGCGCATCAGGGGGTGGGTTTCCTTTTCGTTGATTCGGCGCTCGTCCTCGCGCATGGCCTTGTAGATGGTCAGGAAATGATCGAGCGCGCTCTCGCCCATCTGGCGCTTACTGGCATGGGCTGAACGACCGGGCACTTGCACCTTCAGCGACATGGCGCCCGCATGGGCAATCACCAGTTCCGGCACGCCGCTCGCGCCGGTGGTTGGCTCGGGGATGATGGCGGCGTGCGCATCCCAGCCGCCGCGGATGGCCGCCAGGGTTCCCAGGCCGCTGTCCTCTTCGGCCGGCACTGCCGCGAAGATGATTCGGCCCGGGAAATTGCGTCCACTTTCGGCAAAGGCCTCGAATACGGCCATGGCTGCAGCCAGTCCGGATTTCATGTCGGAAGAACCGCAGCCGTAGATGCGGTCGCCACGGCTGACCCCGGAAAACGGTTCGTCGCTCCAGCGGTCGTAATCGCCCGGCGGCACCACATCGACGTGACCGGTCAGCAGGATCGACGGGCCGGGCTGATCACCGCGCAGCACGCCCACGACCAACGGTGCCCAGGCCCTTTCGACCTCGTGACCCGGGTATCGTGGATCGCGCTGGAGGGAGGCAATGCCGTCGTTCCAGTAGTCGATTTCGGCGTCGAACTGTTGAAGCCAGTTGGCGATATGCGAGACGATGTTGTCTTCTGCGCCGGTCAGCGAAGGGACCCGGATGAGCGAAACCAGGTTTTCCTTGATCCGGTCGATGTCTATCAGCGAAGCCCGTCTGACCATGGATCCGTTCTCCACAAAGCGGCATGTAAGGCGATGGTTGCAATCAACCTGCCTGACCAACATGAACACAATAACCGGGCTTGCTGAGGAAAGCACTAATCCAGGTCAAGATCCGGACGGTTTCCGTCATGGGGATGCGGTCAGGAAGGGCGGCTCCATATCCGTTCTGGCTGGTACTATGGCGCTTTGAGTGCCGCAATGGCCGGAGGTTGTCGATGAAGACGGTGAAGCGATTTCCGCACCGTGTCCGGAAGATCGAGAATCTCTGGATCCCCATGCCGGACGGCGTCCAGCTTGCCGCCAGGGCGTGGATTCCGCGCTCGGCCGAAGACGAGCCCGTTCCGGCCATTCTTGAATATATCCCCTACCGAAAGCGGGATTTCACCCGACTCCGTGACGATGTCATGCACGCTTGGTTCGCCGGTCACGGCTATGCCTGTGTACGCGTCGATATTCGCGGCAGCGGGGATTCGGAGGGGCTGCTCACCGACGAGTACCTGGCCCAGGAGCTCGATGACGGTGAAGCCATCATCCACTGGCTGGCGAGACAGTCCTGGTGCAGCGGCCGGGTCGGCATGATCGGCATCTCCTGGGGCGGTTTCAACGGACTGCAGATCGCCGAGCGCCAGCCGGAGCCGCTCAAGGCTATCATCACGGCCTGTTCCACGGACGATCGCTATACCGACGACATCCATTACATGGGCGGCTGCCTGCTGGCGGACAACCTGTCCTGGGCCTCCACGATGTATAGCCACAACGCACTGCCTCCGGATCCGCTTCTGCAGAAGGATTGGCGGCGCCATTGGCACGAACGCATGGAAGGCAGCGGCTACTGGCTGGAGGCATGGCTGGCCCACCAGCGCCGCGATGATTACTGGCGACACGGTTCGGTCAACGAAAATTACGATCGGATCCAGGTCCCGGTCATGGCCCTTTCGGGCTGGGCCGACGGCTATTCCAATGCGGTGTTTCGGCTCATGGAAAACTTGAGCACGCCGCGCATGGGGCTCATCGGCCCCTGGGGGCACAAGTATCCGCACCAGGGGCGCCCCGGACCGGCCATCGATTTTCTTTCGGAAGCCTTGCGCTGGTGGGACCGTTGGCTCAAGGACATCGAAAGCGGCATCGAACAAGAGCCCATGCTACGCACCTGGATGCAGGACAGCGCGCCTCCGAACCCCCAGCGGCGCGAGCGCGCCGGCCGTTGGGTGGGTGAGAACGTCTGGCCTTCACCGCACGTCCGGACGGTGCGGCATCCGTTGCGTCGCGGTCGCATCGGCGGGCCGGAGAGCGGCCGGGGACGCGGCAAGCTCAAACTCCAATCGCCGCTGTCGGTCGGCCTGTTCGCCGGACGATGGGCCTCGTTCACGGCAACCCCCGATCTGCCGCACGACCAGCGCGAGGAGGACGGCGGCGCACTGGTGTTCGACAGCAAGACGCTGACCGCGCCCATGGAAATCCTGGGCTCGCCGGTTGTCACTTTTCGCGTGAAGTCGGACCGTCCCGTCGCCATGCTTGCCGTAAGGCTTTCCGAGGTGCGTCAGAACGAGGAAGCTACCCGTATTACCTATGGGCTGTTGAATCTGACTCACCGCAACAGTCACGAGCATCCGGAGCCGCTGGAGCCCGGCAAGTTCTACACCGTGCGCGTGACCTTGAACGAAGTGGCGCATCGCTTCTTTTCGGGGCACCGCGTCCGTCTCTCGGTGTCTACCTCGTACTGGCCCCTGGCCTGGCCCGCGCCCGAACCGTCCAGGGTGGTGATCGACGCGGCCGGCAGCTACTTGGATCTGCCCGTTCGCGAGTCGAACGAGACTGAAGACGACCGCCAGCTGTTCGGCGCGCCGCAGGGTGCCGCTGAATCGGCGACGACAATGATCCAGCCTCGCGACTATGCCTGGACGGTAACGCGCGACCTGGCGCAGGATCGTTCTGTACTCGAGATTCGCAAGGACGAGGGCGAGGTTCGTATCGACGAACTGGATCTGGACATGCGGATTCGGACAGTCGAGTGGTACAGCCACTCGGGAAATGACTACGACTCGGTCCGTGGTGAAACCGAAAACGTGCGTCGCCTTTGCCGAGACGATTGGTCAGTAACCGTGCGCGCTCGCACGGTACTCACGTCAGACGCGGGACACTTCTATCTTCGCGCCGAACTGGACGGCTACGAGGGCGATCGGCGCGTCCATTCCCACAATATCGAGAAGAAGATCGACCGAGACCTCGTTTGACGATCAACTGCCCGATTAGACAAGGATGTTGCCCCAGCTGTTGGGTAGTACGTCTTCGAAGCGGAAGTCAAGGATGTCCATGATGTTGCGGAATTTGACGTGCAGTTCCTGCGGGTTTTCCGCGCCGATGAAGATGTCGCCGATTTCGAAGCTGTAGCTGTCCTGGCCCTTGAGATCGGACAGCCGCATGCCTTCCTCTACCGCGATGTCTATCAGCAGTTCGGGATAGATGCGCTGCAGTGCGGCAATCTGTTCCTTGGAGGGAGTCCGGATAACCGTGGTGTCGCCGAAGACGCGAGGCATGAATTTTCCAGCGATCGGGTAGCGGCCTTCATGTCGGGGAAATTCCGGTTTCCTGCCCAGCGCGATATCGATGGCCACCTCGTGGTGCGAGGCGCCGGTAGCAATCTGGAAGATGGGGCAGTGGGATTTGGAAATTCGCGGATTGATTTCCAGCAACCAGATCTTGTCCTGATATTCGTCCCAAAAGAATTCCAGGTTGAATGGGGTGTTGTCGAGGCCGATGCGTTTGAGGATTGTGTCGGCATGCTGTTTCATGCGCTCCTGCACGCCTTCCGGGAGCTGCGAAGGATACTGGTAACTGAAAAAACTGACCTGGTTGGAAGTTCTGAGGGAATCGATGATCGCGTAGACCGTGGTCTCACCGTTGTAGACATAGCCCTCCAGCGTACAAAGCTTGCCGCCGATTATGGCTTCGGCGATGCAGGTCGAGCCGTCACCATAATCGGGCAAGGCTTCCCGGTTTTCGCAGTACCCCAGGATGTTGTTGAACGGTTCCGAGAAGATCCAGATCTTTTCCCGGATGGTTTGCATGGCCTCGACGTACTGATCCTCGTTCTCGATGCGAAACCCCAGGTAGGACGAGAATGAGACGCTGGGCTTGAGCCAGAAGGGATAGTCCATGTCCAGATCGGCCACGGGATCGTCGCTGAACGGGTCCAGGCCCTGGAAATCCGGCGTGCATTCGGGCAAGGCTTCCCAGCTTGCGTGACGGTTCCAGTACTTGTGCTCGCAATACAGCACGCTCTCCAGGGTCGGCGTCGGCAGGTCATGCTCGCGCCGAAGGATCGGCAGCATGGAGGTCGTAGGGAAATCCCAGTGACCGATGATGGCGTCCACGGCCGGTGCCTCGTCCAGAGTGCGGCGCGCCTCGGCCATGATCTCGTCCATCGGGTAGGACTCGGGCAGCACCATGGTGTCGTAGTCGACGAGGCCGTGGAACTCGTAATCTGTTGCGTCTCGAACCGTCTTCAGTTCCTTCAGGTTGAAGTCGTCGAGCCCGATCACGAAGATGTGCTTTGCCATTGCGGCCTCTCGATATCATTGTCAGGAATAAGTCTTTAGCATACAGAATCGCCGCGCTTTTCCGGGACCACCTTCCCCCGGCTCGGGGGAAGGTGCAACAGCCGGTTTACCGCACTTGTGACTCTTCCAGGTAGCGGAAGAAGTCCGAATCGGCGCTGAGCATGATGGTGGCGTTGGGACCCAGCGCCCGGTAGCTTTCCAGCGTGCGGAAGAAGGAATAGAACTCCGGTTCGGCGCCGAAGGCCTCGCCGTAGATCTGGGTGGCTTCGGCATCGGCTTCGCCCCGGATTTCCTCGGCCTCGCGCTCGGCCTCGGAGCGGATACGGCGAAGATCGCGCTCCATGTTGCCGAGGATCTCCTGGCTCCGGCCCTGGCCCTCGGAGCGGAATCGTTCGGCGATCGACTGGCGCTCGGCGATCATCCGGTTCTCGACCTGCTTGCGCACCGAATCGATGTAGTTGACGCGCTTGACGCGTACGTCGTCGAGCACGATGCCGAGGGTGGGCATCGAATCCCGGGCGCGCTCGAGTATTTCGGTCTCCAGCAGTTCGCGGCCGAGCTTGGGCTGCTGTTCGAGGTTGATGTCGCCGCGATCGGCCATGGCCGGGTCGGCCAGGTCGTCGACATCGACTTCCCAGTCCTTGGAGCGCACGATTTCCTCGAGTTCGGTCGAAGAGACCATGTCGCGTACCACCGAGTCGACGATGTCGTCGAGCCGGGTCCGGGCGCCGGCTTCGTCGCGCACGCTGGTCAAAAACAGTAGCGGATCGTCGATACGCCAGCGTGCCGTGGTATCGACCAGGATGAATTCCCGGCCCAGGGTCGGGATCTGGGTGACGTCGCCATCCCACACCAGCAGCCGCTTGTCGAAGCGACGCACGTTCTGCCAGGGCAGTTTCATCTTCAGGCCCGGCTCGCTGATGATGTCACCCATGGGCTCGCCGAACTGAACGATGATGGCCTGCTCGGCTTCGTCGACGGTGTAGAACACGAAGTTGGCGCCGGCGATCAGTATGATCGCGGCAATTGCAATGATGACAGTCTTCATTGTTCACCTCCGGCGCGCGGCGCGGCGTTGCGGTTGACGTCGAGCAGCGGTAGCGGAGATATCTGGCCGTCCTGGACGATCAGCACCTGGCCGATATTGGGCAGTACTTCGTTGAGGGTTTCCAGGTACAGCCTGGAGCGAGTGACCTCGGGCGCCTGGAGGTATTCGTCGAGAACCGCCGTGAACCGGACACTTTCACCCATGGCCCGGTTGACGCGCTCGGTGGCGTAGCCCTCGGCTTCAGCCACGGTACGCAAGGCCGCACCCTCGGCGTTGGGAATTTCCTGGTTAACGCGCTTTTGCGCCTCGTTGATCATGCGTTCGCGCTCCTGGCGCGCCTCGTTGACCTCGTTGAATGCAGGCTGCACCGCCGGCGGCGGGACGACGTCCTGCATCTCGACGGTGTTGATCCGGATGCCGGCGTCGTAGCCGTCCATGATTTCCTGGATTTCTTCCTGCGCCTTTTGCTGAATCTCGACGCGACCGACGGTGAGCACCTCCGAGCCGAGCATGTTGCCGACGATGCGGCGCATCACCGATTCGGAAATATCACGCAGCGTGCGCGTCGGCTCACGCATTTGGTAGAGGAACTTGATCGGGTCGGCGATGCGGTACTGAACCACCCACTCGACATCGATCATGTTCAGGTCGCCGGTGAGCATCAGCGATTCGGGCTCGAAGTCCTGGCTGCTGTATGTGGAGCGTCCGCCCTGGCGCGTACCCTGGGTCCGGAATCCGAATTCCTGCTTGAGGACCCGCTCGGTGGCCACGCGCTGGACCTGGTCGATGCCGAATGGAATCTTGAAGTGAAGGCCCGGGTCGGTAATGCCGACGACCGCGCCGAATCGCTTGACCACCGCCCGCTCTTCGGGCTGGACGGTATAGAACACGCTGAACGCACCCCAGATCAGGGCAATCGCGATCGCGATACCGATGATGAACTTGCCCGACGGACCGCCACTATTGCCGAGTTTCTTCAGTATTTCGGTCAGGTCGGGTGGCCCTTGCTGGCCGCGACCATTGGAATTAACGGATTGAATCATGCTTTGCTCCCTAAAGACTGAGCGCACCAGTCTATAGGGTTTCGCCCGACCTATTCACCGTCAGAATCCACACCGTGGGATGTCCTGCAGGAAGCCCGGCGGCGTTACCGTCGCGGCTCAGTCCTGACTGGCGGAGCCTGAACCGGCCGGCCGGGCGGCCGGGCCGCCGAATTCAGGCCCTTCTACATCTTCGCTGCGCCAGCCGCGTGCGATGTCCCGACCGGTGATGCGCCAGTCGTGGGCATGGATGCGAATCGGGCCGCGAACACGCTCCTCGAATGTGGTCGGAAACCAGTAGCCACCCTGTTCCACGTATTCAGAGAAGGTGGTGTCCACGTGAGCGTTCTGTGTTGTCTCGAAGCCGTTGAGCGTGATGTGCACGCGAAACAGGCGGTGGCTGTCCGGGTCGATCCAGGCCACGACCTGATCGCGCTCGGCTTGTCCGAACCCCGGCTGGATGGTGAAAAGAATCCGCGGATAGTCCTGACCGCGCTCGCGGCCTGCTTGCAACCGTGTCATGTCCCGGGCGCGGCGTGCCAGGAAGGACGGCCCGTAGTGAAACAGCTCGAAGGCGTCGGTGGTCATGGCCGTTGCGGCCAGCACATCCGGATCGTTTACGGGCTCGCCGTCGTACCAGACCCGGATTTCCCCGCGCTTGCGCCAGACCGTCTTGATGCCTTCCGGGCCGCGGTGCCGGATCACGTAGAGATCCTCCGACGGGCGGTACCGTTCCTCGGCTGATATTCGGTAGTCGGCGTCGGTGACCAAGGGCTGGATTCGCTGGATGAGCCCCGACCACTCGCCGGTCATGGCCAGATTGAAGTCGCGGGAATCATCGGACAGATTGCCGCCGTGCGCACGCATCACGCGCTCGAACCACTGCTCGGCGCTCAATCCGTCGTCGAATTGCAGACCCTCCTGCGATTGCGGGAAGCCCGCGCAGCCAGCGATGAACAGAGCCATGGTGAGCAGGCTCGCGATTGCCAAACGACGGCCGAGCAGCATTGGAAGGTTCCTATTTAACCGGATACCAGTTTAGCGTCGTGATGTGAAGGTCAGGACTAGACGCCCCACACACAGCGCCGCGCGCACTCTCGGACTTATTCTGACCGCTCCTTCCGCGTGCCCTTCATCAACGCTTTCCAACCGTCCATGCCTAATGCCTGCAGCGTCTTGATATTGCGCTCGTAGATCATATCGGGATCGGGCATGTTGGCCGTGGCCACCTCGATGCTCGCTTCGCGCAGCAGGTGCAACATGGGGTAGGGCGATCGGTTGGTGCAATTGGCCGGATCATCCGGTTGGCTGTCGGCAAACTGGTAGTCGGGATGGAAACTGGCAACCTGGATCGTTCCATCCAGCGCCAGGTCTTCCACAAGCCGGTCTGCGAGTTCGAGAAAGTCGTTGTAGTCGAAAAAATCGCCGAGCACGTGGGGATGAATCAGCAAAGTGGTCTCGCACTCGGCCGGATCGGAAGCTTGCAACGCCAGCAACTCGTCGGCCAGATCCTGGGCCAACTGCTGTTGATTGGTCGCCTCGCTGACCCTGAATCGAACCCGGCCCTGGCGCCACGGCAAGGCGGCAAACGGGCACAGGTTCAGCCCGATCACGACCTTCTCCAGCCATTGGTGAGTGGCCTCGATGATCAGCTGTCTATCCGGTGAGCCCGTCATGGCGCCATTCTAGAGGGAAATTCGGAATGAATTGGCATTCTGGGAACAGGGGTTTATCCTTCCCGCTTGCGCGTAAACGCTTTGATCGGAAAGTGGACGGCCTCGCGCCTGGAGTCCAGGGGGAAAGATCAGGAATGACCATTTCGACACCACGGCGTCATCGCGAGCGCCGCACCGTTTTGCGGGCAATGATGGTGGTCACCGCCCTGGGCGGCATTCTGTTCGCCTGGCTGAACCTGTACCGCGGTCTCTGGGTGGCATCCCTGGTCGAATTCGCGTTCGTCGGTTATTCCCTCGTCCTGCTGCCGGTCATCGGCCGCACCGAGCATTTCAAGTTCTGGGCGGTCGCCTACGTGATCCCCTGGGCTGGCGCGATGCTGGCGATCCTCGCGATGCCGAGGGCCTCGCCGTCGGTGTTTGTCTGGCCGATTCTGTTGCCCCTGGTTCTGCATTTCCTGCTCGGCAGCCGGCTGGGCCTTACGGTTTCCCTGGCCAGTCTTTCCGGTGCGGCGTTGCTTGCCTGGAGCCGGTTTGGACTGCCGGCTGACAGCGCGGCGTTCACGGTGACCGCGAATTTTTCGCTGGCCGGCATGCTGGGGCTTGCGCTTGCGCACGTCTACGAACGCGGCCGCGAACGTAGCGAGCACCGGCTGCGCGAGATTGCCGCCACCGACACGCTGACGGGCCTGCCGAACCGGAATCTGCTGGACGAGACCTTCGAGCGATTCTGTGCCGCGGCGCGCGATGACCATCAACCGCTTTCGCTTCTGTTGATGGATCTCGATCATTTCAAGCACATCAACGATGTCCACGGTCATGCCGCCGGAGACCGCGCACTGGTCGACTTTGCCCACCGACTCCGATCCGAGCTTCGCGACGAGGACTTCCTGTGCCGGTTCGGCGGCGAGGAGTTTCTTGCGATGTTGCCGAACACATCCAGGGAGGTGGCCGGTCGCGTGGCCGAGCGGCTGCGCATGGCCTGGCGCGAGCAACCGGCCCAATGGAGCGATTCACACAATCCGGACCCGCACACTGTGAGCGTAGGCATCGCCATGTTGGGAAGCGACGGCTCGGATCTCGATTCGCTGCTGCGCGCGGCCGATCACCGCTTGTACCGCGCCAAGGCCGAGGGCCGCGATCAGATCGTAGCGGATTGACCAGGTAATAGCCGGCACGACGGTGCTTGCTTCCGCGGCTTCACTGGTACTTGTCTCCGAAGCAGCGAGTCCGGATCCGGTAGTTGCCGGCTGCAGGGCTGCCTAGTCTTCAGGGCCGGTCCCGAAGTTTCCAGAGATCGACGCGATCGAGGGCAATGTAGGGCACGGCGAGGCGGTGCCCGGATGGATCGAGGCCAATATCGGCAGGACGGCCCGGGGTCTCGATCAGGATCTCGGTCTCGCCGTCGCGCACGAACCAGATCGCCTGGTCGTTCTGGGAGGCGATCAGCAGACCGCCTTGCCAGGGCTCCAGTCCGTCCATGTTGCCGCCGGACGGCAGGGTGGTGATGTCGACCAACTCACCCGACGATGGACGATAACCGAGAAAGTCGAGTCCCCCGCCCCAGGGTGCGAGCACCAGCGCTTCGTGCACCGGATCCCAGACAACGCCGTTGGGCGGCGAGACCAGGGCATCATCGGCGACGACCGCGATCTCTCCATCGGCAATCCGGAACAGGCGCGCGTTGCCGGTATCGGTCAGGTAGATCGCGCCGTCCGGCCCGATTTCGACATCGTTGAGGAAGCCCGGCTCGAAGCCAGAGAAATCGATGAATTCGAGCTGCTCGCCCGATCGGCGGTCGAAGGCGTGCAAGCCGTCCGCATCGGCGACCCACAGGCGTTCACCGTCGATCCGCATCCCGCGCGGACCGTGCAGCGGGTGGTCATCGGTGCCGGTCATGAATTCGAGCTCGAGGATTTCGCCGTCGGAGGCGATCTTCGAAACGAAGCCGTTCGCGTCGTCGGCGGCATCGCCGTTGAAGTTCGAGACGAACCAGATTTCTTGCTCCGCATCCCAGTGGACGGCTTCCGGGCCGGCCAGGCCCTCGACGGCGGCAATGCGATCATCGACGCCCTGCACGTCCGCGGCTTCGTTCGCAACGGCGGCCGACGCCGTTATCAGCACCAGCAGCATGCTCGAAAAAAGGTTGGCTCGCTTCATGGTTACTGCTCCCGTACGCGCAGCATCAGTGGACAGTTCAACCAATCTACCGCCGGCGCGATCCGGTGGCAAATCGATCCCTTGATCGCAAGCGGTCGAACTCATTGGGTTGCTTGTGGACCCTTTACAGGGTCTGGGTGTGGTGGCGTACAGACCACCGGGTGATTGGATCTTAGCTTGGAATTGATTCACCGGAGGTCGTAAAGACAAAACCAGCGATGAAATGGGAACGCGCACGGAAAAGCCGTAATGTCGAGGATCGTCGCGGCCGTCGAGTGGCAGCCGGAGGTGGGCTTGGACTCGGCGGTATCGCAATCGTGGTCGTGATCAGCCTGCTTTTCGGTCAGAACCCCCTGGAGCTGCTCGGCCTGTTATCCGAGACTCGAACGGTGGCCAATGATTCACCAAGCGCGTCTGCGCCCGATCCGGCCGACGAGGACAGCCAGTTCGTCGCCGCTATTCTTGGCGAGACTGAAGACGTCTGGCGCGTCCTCTTCGAATCACGCGGTGCGACCTACGCGGCACCCACGCTGGTGCTTTTCACGGGTCAGGTACGATCGGCTTGCGGCAGCGCCAGCAGTGCAATGGGCCCCTTCTACTGCCCCGGCGATCGCAAGGTCTACATCGATCTGTCTTTCTTTGACGAAATGGAGCGGCGTCTTGGCGGCGGTGGCGACTTTGCCGAAGCCTATGTGATTGCCCATGAGGTCGGCCATCACGTGCAGGGGATCACCGGGTCGGCGGATGCCGTTAACGACGCCCGACGCGCAGGTCGTGACGTCGACGGTGATGGCGGACTACTGGTGCGCCAGGAACTTCAGGCGGATTGCTATGCCGGCGTCTGGGCGCATCATGCCCAGAATCGTCATCAATGGCTGGAGGCCGGTGACGTCGAAGAAGCGCTGGCAACCGCCAGCGCCATCGGAGACGATCGGCTTCAGCGGCAATCGCGTGGCGTGGTGGTGCCAGACGCCTTCACGCACGGCTCGGCAAGGCAGCGCGTGCGCTGGTTTCGAACCGGCTTTGAGCACGGCGAACCCACGCGCTGCGACACCTTCGAAGCCACTGCCCTCTGATCAGCCAGCAGTCGAATACCCGTGATTCAGGCATTGTCCCGGTCGAGCCTGATTTCAGTCTCAGGGCGGTGTTTCGGGTCAAATTAGTTTGTTTATACTCCACAAGGGGCTGTGGAAGAACGATTGTTCGACCATTGTTGGCTTAAACCCGACACACCTGGTTTCATGGACAAACTCCTCCAGCCGCTTCTCGACCTTTCGCCCTTCACGGTTTACGTGCTGATCGGGTTGCTTTGCTGGTCGGAGGGTGCATTCTTCCTGGGGTTCGTGACGCCGGGAGAGCTCGCCGTCGTAACCGGGGGGATTCTTTCATCGCGCAGCCACCTCGAGATGGATGTCCTGCTGGGGATGGTGGTGACCGCGACCACCGCGGGCAATGCCACCGGCTTCTACGTGGGTCGCCGCTGGGGTGCCGGAATGCTGGAATGGGCCCCGCTTCAGCGATTCTTCGGCCCTTCGATCCGGAAAACGCAGGATTTCATGTACCGGCGGGGGGAGTGGGCCATTGCGCTGAGCCGAGTATCCACTCCCACCCGAATCGTCGTGCCGTTTCTCGCGGGCGCCTCCAGGCTTCCCTATCGGCGTTTCGTGTTGCTCGATGTGCCGGCAAGCCTGGTCTGGGCCCTGGTGTATGCCACGCTCGGGTACGTGCTCGGCGCATCCTGGGACGTCATCAGAGATCTGAGCGGTACCGCGGCCCTGCTGGTGCTGATCCTGTTCCTTGTCGCCGTGGGTATTCGGTGGCTGGCGGCTCGCGTGGCGGCAAACCGGCGCCGGGTTGAAGCTTTGTTCCGACTGACGCTCCGGGTAACGGGTACCCGGGGCATCGCACGTACGCTTGCTCCCGGATTCCGCTGGCTGAACCGACGATTTGACCCCCGGCTGGCCCAGGGACTGAGCCTGACGCTGGGCTTTCTTGCGCTTCTGGGAGCGATCGGAGGCGTCGGCCTGGTGTTCAGTCAGACTCAGGCGGTCCGGGGCCTGGCACTGGTTGATTTTCCGGTGCTCGAGTGGATGGGTAACACCCGAACCGATGAGGCGGTCTCGATCGCACGCAGCGGGCTGCTGGCATTTCACTGGCCCGGAGTCTTGGGCCTCGCGGCGCCATTCATGATCTTTGCTTGGTGGCGGGTGGGGTGGTTCGCCGCGATTCGAATTGGCGTCGGTCTTGTGGGTGCGGCCGGGGGCGCCTATTTCCTCGATCGTTTCGTGCTCGAAGGGCACGTGCCCGGCGCGGAGTTCCCCTCGGTGCCGGTCGCCGTTTCAGCGGTTCTGCTCGTACATATGACCGCGCTCACGGCCAGGTTGCTGGATTGGGGAGGTGCAGTTGCGTGTGCAGCGATCGGCACGTTCGTTCTGTTCACCATCGGGCTGGGAACGGTCGTGGCCGGATGGGCAGCGCCTTCGGGAATCGCCCTGGGGCTGGCCCTGGGGATGGCCTGGGCGACGACACTGGAACTGCCGGGGACTGCCCTGCGCTCTAAGCCCGCCTTTCCTGAGGAGGAATAAGGCGATCGCCCTCCGAACGGGACAAGCGAGCACCCGCCCCGGTGATCTCAGTACATCAGCGCTGATGCTGGGATCGACGCAACGACTCGGATTCTGAATAGCGCGAATACAGATCCATCAGTACCTGGCGGAAACGATCGCTGTACCCCGCCGCGATGCCCAGCACCAGCGTCGCGATTGCCGCCCTGTCGGGATGGTTTCGGACCCAATCGCTCAGCACCGGGTCGGCGTGTTCGCGCAGGAAGGCCTCGAAATCCTCACCCAGATCGAAGTCCTCTCTATCCGACCGAGAGGCCGATCGTGACGAAGCACCGCGGCTGGCGTTGGCAATTCGCGCGATCACCAGAATTACGGCGATCAGGACGATACCGCATGCTGCCGTCACCAGCGCGGCCAGTTTCGGCGGCAAGGCCTCGCTGAACGCGAAGTAGGCGGCGAGACCGAGAAACGCGAACACGCACAACGCCAGGGGCACGACCAACGCCGTGACCAATGCGCCGGCTTCAATGCGTTTTTTCAGCTTCTTCAGCATCGCGTTATCCGGTTACCGTCGATTGGCTTCAGCGACTGAGCAGCTTGCCGAGAATGAACCCGATACCGAGAGCGGCTGCGATGCTGGTCATCGGGCGTTCCTCGACTTCCTTTTCGAACGCGCTCCAACTCTGGTGGACCTGCTCACGCGACTGATCGGCCGCCGCGCGGATACGGTCCCGGCCTTCGTCGGTAGCGGACTGTGCCAGCCTGGAGACGGTCTTGCTCATATCCGAGAGCTCTTTCTTCAGTGCGGAATACTCGGCCTTAAGCTCCTCAAGTTCCTTGTCCATTGCAGTGGCCATGGGCCCTCCTGTTTTGCATGATTTGACAAAGAATCGAATAACAAGAATAGCATCGGACGAAAAATCAGGAAAAATCGGGCGCCTCCACGATATTGGCTGGCCTACGGTGGTGGCGACATTTCTGAGCCGTTGTTGCGAACCGACAGAAACGTTGTCGGGCTGGAACCGTTCTCGTCCAGGTCGACGGTGACATAAGGAAATAACAATGTCGCCGCCGGTGTCTGGTCCGGTGCACAAATCGTGATTAGGACCTCGCCCTTCCGGCATAGCTTGGCCGTCGATGAGATCATCTTGGGCCAGCCTGTAGCCGATGAGTTTTCACCCCTTCGCTCCGGGGTGTGAGTATGAAGGTCTCGCGCTCCGGAGGTGGGTTTTACGGTACCCGGACCAGGGTAATCAGCCCTCGACAAGGTCAAAGGATGTCTGTTTTCCCGAAAAGTGTCCTGCATTGCCCCAAAATCTCGTACTTAAGCAATGGAACCTTTTATTTGTGGTGTGCAATGAAATTTCGATGCTCTTTTCCGGCAGTCCCGCGCAATTTGCTTCGCTCCCTGGCCGTTGTCTTGATTTTCTTCAGTGTTTCTTCGGTAAACGCTCAATCAGTCACGGTAGACACACTAGCGGATTCGGTAGAGCCGGATGCCTGCTCCCTGAGAGCGGCTATACAATCCATCAATCAGACCACTGCCCTGGGTGGCTGCTCATGGTCATCCGGAACCGATTCCATAAGGTTTCTTGAAAGCCTTTTTGATCAAGGCGGAACTATCGAACTTAGTGCACCTAGTGATGGGGGAGAGGGGTCTGCTCTGTTCATTGAGAGCACCATGCAGATTCAAGGCCCGGGGTCCGGCCTTTTGACAATTGATGGCCAGGAATCCGGGCCAGTGATGGAAGTAGACTCAGGTGACATCGTTGATATCACTATTTCCGGGCTGACGATTACAGGTGGCCAAACAGGAACAATTGGTGCTGGGATCCGCTCCACCAGTCAATCGCTCATTCTGCAGGACGTCGTGATGGATGCTAACAGCGCTCTTGATCAAGGAGCTGCCATTTGGCATTTCCCGCCAGAGAGCTCGGAGGGTTTTCTGGAAATCAGAGACAGCATTGTCCGGAATAATTCGGCCGGGCCATCAGATGTTACGCCCTATCTCGGTATTGCACGCGGTGGCGGAGTTAGCTTTCTGGCATTCGAGGGTTCCGTGATTATTTCCAACACGAAATTCATAAATAATCAATTTGAAAGAGGGTTTGCAGGAATGGGAGGCGGCGCTGTGGCAATACGAGCCAGCACAATCGCCTCGCTAGATTTGGAGTCGAACGAATTTATTGGAAACTCGAGTGACTCATTTGGGGGCGGTTTCCTTCTTGATGTGGATGACATCTCCCAGAGCTTTGTTTTTTCTTCCAATGTGATTGAGAACAACGTCGCAAGTGATGGTGGCTCGGGCGGGGGAGCGTTTTTCCAGATTAATGGATCAGCTGGTATTGGCGCTATCGAGCTTTCTGATAATCAGTTTCTCTCAAACTCTTCTAGCCAGGGGACAGGGGGTGCGGTTATGGCCATGGGCGGCTCCGGAAATCACTTTGAGTTCATTGGGAATACGGTCTTGAATAACGATGCCCGAAGTGCAGGGGGCGCCACCTTTTCGGGTTCCTCGGTCACGGTCAAAGACAGCCTCTTCGAGCAAAACACATCAGAATTTGATGCTGGAGGGCTCTCTATCTCAGCCTCTGGCGAATTCATGCTGGAAAACTCTGACTTCATTGAAAATGAGTCATTGAGCGGAAGTGCGGGCGGCCTTTATGTCCGATTGGATCAAAGCACCTCAAATGCCGTCTTGCAGAACGTGAGAGTTGTCGGAAACAAGGCTGCGCAGGGCTCTTTTGGCGGGTTTCAATTTGAAGGTGATGGTAATTTGGTCGAATGGCACCAGGTTGCAGTGGTGGGGAACCGATCCAAAAAATCAGGAGGAGGTGGCCTGAAGCCTGAGATGCAGGATGCGTCTGTACGATTGCGGATAAGCAACTCCGAGATTTCTGAAAATACGGCAACGGAGTCCATCGGGGGTATAAGTGTTGCGGGCAATGTATCCTCTGTCTGGATTCAGAACGCTACCGTCTCCGGAAACGAGTCTCTTCAAGATGTGGCGGGGATGTCTCTACAAGCGACTGAAGCAGTGGAAATCAGTTTTTCCACAATTGCCAACAATTCCGCATCCACCGAATCGGGAGGCATATTCATAGATTCCGGGGCATGTGATATTGCCAATTCGATCATAAGCGACAATATTGCAAATAACGGTCCAGACCTTTTCGGAAGCGCCTGCCTTCTCCGCCACACCCTGGTAAGTGATACGCAGGGCTCTCTGATTCAGAATCAGGTTGGGAATCTTCTGAACGACCCCAATGCAAATCTTTCTGAGCTGGGACAGTTTGGTGGGCCAACTCGCACGCATGCAATTGATGAAGCGAGTTCCGCTTTTGATGCGGGTGCTGTTCTCGCACTGCCTATGCCGCAATTCGACCAACGCGGAGCTGACTTTAGCCGCGTTGTCGGGCCCTTTCCGGATATGGGTGCCATTGAGTACCTGATTGATGAGGTATTTATGGATGGGTTTCAGGAGAAACTATAGTTCGGTTTCAGATTGACTTGCGGAGGGTCGTGCATGCACAGGCAATTATGAAACGGGGACGCGTTCCTATCCGCTTGAGTTAAACGTTTCACCGGGGGCAAAGTACGAGTCCGACGCTGATTGGGGTGCTGGTTGGAATTCGGGAAATAGGGCGCTTATACTCCGTAGTGCTTCACTGCCGTACCTGCTGACTCGACAGGTTGCCACCTCACGCCTTCTGGCCTGGCATCGTGCCAACCGATTCGGTACCAGTAGTGTCCCGGATAAGGAGGAGAGATGAAGAAGAACCTTGCCGTCATTGCCACCCTGGTACTGCTTATGGTCCCGGTCGCGGCTGCGGAAGAATCTTCGCAAACGCATTGGCTCACTGAGGCAACCTCAGAACGGAAGATCACGCGGGATGACTGGGGCATTGCCCATATCACGGCGGACGATGATCTCTCGGCAGCATATGAGCTCGGCGTCGTTCACGCCGAGGATCGTCTCTTCCAGATGGATCTTCTGCGCCGCCAGGCAAGTGGGCGCCTTGCTGAACTCCTCGGGTCGTCAGCACTTCCTTCCGATGTTCAGTTCAGAACGCTGGGCCTTCGTCGCGCCGCCGACGAGACCGCGCCGGTGCTCGATGCCACGACGATGGCATGGCTCCAGGCGTACGCGGACGGGGTCAACGCCGTTCTCGATGACACGGACCAACCGTTGCCGCCGGAGTATGCGGATCTCGAACTTACCCGTACTTCAATCCCCGCATGGACACCCGTCGATAGTCTCACCGTGCTGAAGCTTCTGGTCTTCGGATGGTCATTCGATCTCTCTGACCTCGATCGCTCGTTGACCATAGCGCAATACGAGGCGGCAGGCAGCGGGTCCGGCTTCGACGGAGAGGCGCTTTTTTACGAGGACCTGTTCCGCTCTGCCCCCTTCGCCCCGGCGACAAGCGCCGAGGGGGCTTCCGTGGTGGAAGCCGAGCGCGCCGAAGCTCCGGATGTGCCTGACTACATCCGCCGCTCAAGTCCTTTGCTTGAGGAGACGGTCGATCGTCTTTCCGAGGTGCCGCTGCTTGAGCAGGCGCTGGAAGGAAGTGCCGGGGAACGGGGCAGTAACTGGTGGATCCTTTCCGGAGACATCACGGCTTCGGGCCGTCCGATTCTCGCCAGTGACCCGCATCTTTCCCTGAATATGCCTGCATTCTTTCACCAGGTGAGCATCGAAGTCACCGCCGACACCGATCCGGAGATGCGGGTAAGCGGTGTCACCCTTCCGGGTATCCCGGCCGTGCTGCACGGCTGCAATCCGCGAGGTTGTTGGGCCGGTGCCCGGGACCCGGCCGACGTCACCGACGTCTACCTCGAGGAGGTCGTGATCGACTCGGGAACCGGTTTGCCCACTCACACCACCTTCGACGGTTCGCTTGAACCGGTCGACACCATCTCACAGTCATTCATGGTCAATCAGGTTGGCGACTCCACCGACGACAATCTGGTCGAGGCCGGGAGCGGCTCGGGCGTGCCAGCCGAAACCATACTCGTCCCGAGGCGCAATAACGGACCGATCATCGAGATCGACACCGACGATTCCACGGCGATCAGCGTCCAGTACACCGGCAGCGGCGCGACCCGAGAGATCGAGGCGCTGCTGGGATTCCGCCGCGCCTACACGGTCGATCAGTTTCACGACGCCCTCGCCTCATGGGACACGGGCAGTCAGGCATGGGCCTGGGCCGATATCGACGGGACGATCGCCTGGTTTGCGAGCGGCGAGATTCCGTTGCGGGAGGACCTGCAGGAGCTGGGGACTGCCGACGGCGGCGTGCCGCCTTTCCTGCTCCGTGACGGCACTGGAGCACGGTTCCACGAGTGGGTGCCGGCGACATCCGTCGACCCGACACGCTCGATCGACTTCGAAGTACTTCCCGCGGCCGAACTGCCTTCGGCCGTCGATCCTGCCAAAGGCTGGCTCGCAGCCGCCAACAACGATCTCCTCGGCCTCACCTTCGACAACGACCCGCTCAACGAAACCCGTCCCGACGGTGGCGTCTTCTATCTCGGGCGTACCTGGGCGCCCGGGCTGCGCGCCAAGCGCATTCTAGGTCGCATCGAGGCCGAGCTTGCCGGCGGGGGTAAGATCTCCATGGACGAGGCGCGAGCAATTCAGGCGGATAATGTGCTCGAAGACGCGCTGTTTTTCGTTCCCTATATTACCGATGCCTGGGAGCGGCTCGGCGACACTTGGCCCGGAGCCGATGCCGCGGCGATGGCCGAGGCGGTGGGGCGGCTCGCCGCCTGGGACGGAAGCACGCCGACCGGCATCCAACCCGGATATGATCCCGGTGACGACCCAAACGATCTTCAGGCGCCCACTGCCGCCGAGGTCGATGCCAGTGTCGCTGCGACGATCTACGCCGTGTGGCGCGAGCGCATCATCAGCCTCACGATCGACGATGCCCTCGACGGTGCCGGCGGACTGCCCCGGCCAGGGTCGGTGGACAGCCTCAAAGCGCTTGCACACCTGTTCGCGGGCTTCCCGGGCAATGGCGGCAGCGGCGCTTCCGGCCTCGAGTTGATCCCGGGCGGCGATCTCGATGGCGTGGTCCTGAGCGCGCTGTCCGAATCGCTCGCAGCTCTCGCCAGTCCGGCGATGGACGATGCGTTTGGAGGATCGACCGATCAGTCAGACTACCGGTGGGGCAGGCTTCACCGGATCGTTCTCGATCATCCCCTCGGCGGGGCGAACAGCGTGCCGCCGGCGGGCGGGTTCAGCAGCCTGGGTGCGAGACTTCCGGGTCTGGCCCGTTCGGGTGGTTTCCTCACCGTCGATCAGGCCAGCCACAGTGCCCGTGCTGATAGCTCGAACGAGTTCATGTTCGGTTCGGGTGCCGCGCGGCGATTCGTCGCCGAGTTGTCACCTGACGGTATCGAGACCTGCGACGTCGTCCCCGGAGGCGTTAGTGGCATCATGAGCGACCCGCACGCCACCGATCAACTGCCATTCTGGCTCACCCACGGTTGCCGGGGGCAGCCGTTGTTCCAGAATTTCTCTGTTGCAACGGTTTCAAGTCTCGGATTAGTCGGCATGATGCTCCTCATCCTGTCAGTGGTCGTGGTCGGCGTCGGACGGATACGGTAGCGATGCTGGGTGTGTCATCGACGGTGCCGCAGTTCCCTGTGGCCAACGCCGTGAGCATTATGTTCTGCTGCCCTCAGTAGCGGGAAACCAGGACGCAGCCGTTTGCCACCCATATCCGAGGTACGATACGTTTCATCGGTTTCAGGCACAGCTTCGAAGGGGAGTGCCGTTGACGACGTCCCACCCAAATTCACACTCTGCAGCTGGTTTGGAGACGACCGGTGCCATCGACAGCGTCGACAGCCTGGGTCATCGCGACCTGCAGGAGCTTCTGGACGCCGTTCCGGATGCCATGGTGGTAGTGGATCGGGATGGACGCATCCGACTGACTAACCGCCAGGCGGAAGTGCTTTTCGGTTACGAGCGCAAGGAGCTCGAGAGCCAGTTGCTGGAGGTGCTCGTGCCCGAACACCTGGCTGCAGGCCACGCAGAACATCGGCGGGAGTATTTTGACCGTCCCGCGGTGCGTCCCATGGGCGCGCCGCTGGCCCTGGATGCACGTCGCCGCGATGGCGGTGTGTTTCCCGTGGAAATCAGCCTGAGCCCGCTGGCCTCCGACGAGGGGATGCTGGCCGTTGCTTCCATCCGCGACGTTACCGAGCGCCGTCGCGTCGAGGCCGAGCAACGCTGGCAGGCGGATTTCTCCAACGGCATCGTCAACAGCCTGCCCGGCATCTTCTACCTGATGGATAAGTCAGGCCGATTCCGCCAATGGAACGCCAATCTGGAAACGGTCACCGGGTATTCGGCCAACGAGATCGAGACCATGACCGTATGGGACTTCTTCGAGCAGTCCGAGCATTGCAAGGCAGACGAGGCGATGCGCGCGGTCTTCGAAGAAGGGCAGGCGGTACTCAAGGCGCCGTTGCGGTTGAAGGACGGCACATTGCTCGACTACCACTTCCAGGGCCAGCGCATCACCCTCGGCGGCGAGGAATTTCTCACGGGCCTGGGCATCGACATGACCGATGTGTATCGCACCGAGGCGGCGCTGGATTATCTTTCCGGCCTGCAGCGCACCCTGGTGGAAGCATCCAAGCGCTTCATCGCACTCGGTTCGGCTGATCTGGACGAAGTGATCACCGACGTCCTCGGCCGTGTGGGCAGCTATTGCGACGTCGACCGAAGCTACCTCTTCCGTTTCAAGAACGATCGGGCGTTGATGGACAACACCCACGAGTGGTGCGCACCCGGGATCACGCCCGAGATCGACAACCTCCAAGGCTTGCCGCGCGAGGCGGTGCCGAAGGTGGTGGAATTGATGGAGCGTCGCCAGGTCATGCATGTGCCGTGCGTCGCCGACCTGACTCCGGACTGGGATGACGACCGCGCCGTTTTCGAGTCCGAGGACATTCAGTCCCTGGTCGTCGTGCCCATTGTCGTCAGCGGCGAGTTGCACGGCTTCGTCGGCTTCGACTCCGTCCGCCGTGCACGAGCCTGGGGCGAGGAGGAAATCCGTCTGCTGCAGGTGCTGGCCGACTTATTCGGTGCCGTGATCCAGCGCGAGCGCACCGCCCGCGCCCTGCATGACAGCGAGACGCTCCGCACCCACGCCGAGCGTCTGGCCCATCTGGGCAGCTGGGAGTGGGATTTCGAGCGTGATGCCTTTTCTCCATCCGAGGAATGGTGCCGGGTTACTGGTTGCCGCGCCGGCGTCCTGACCCGGGAGCAGGTGGTGGCAATCGCGCACCCGGACGATCTCGAGGAGGTGCGACAGCGGCTACGCCTGACACTGAAGACGGGTGTCCCGTACGACATTGAACACCGTATCCAGCGCCAAGACGACGGTGAGCTGCGCTGGATCAAGGTTCACGCGGAGATCGAGGGCACGCCCGAAAACGCGCGCCGGATGTATGGCTTCATCCAGGACATTACCGAACGCAAGCGCATCGAAGCCGCGATCGCGGAAAGCGAGGCCAGGTACCGGTCCGTGGTGAACAATATCCGGGAAGTGGTGTTCCAGGCCGATGTGGAGGGTCGCTGGACCTTCCTGAACCCGGCCTGGCAGGAGATTACCGGGTTTCCCGTCGAGAAAACCCTGGGACAACGCTATATCGAGTTCGTCCATCCCGAGGATCGCGGCGGCAGCGACCGTGAATTTCGCCAGCTAATGGCGGGCCGCAAGACCGTGGCGCGGTCGGAGGTGCGCTACCGGACTCGCCAGGGCGACTCCCGCTGGGTCGAGGTTAACGTCCGCGCGACCAGGGACGAGGACGGCCGGATTATCGGCTGCGCCGGCACGCTGCGCGACATCACCCAGCAGCGCGAGGCCGAGCGGAAGATGCGCCAGCTGGCGCACTACGATGCAGTCACGGAGTTGCCCAACCGCATCCTGGCGCTGGACCGCCTGGACCAGTTGCTCAAGGCCCTGCAGCGTAGTGACGAGCAAGTGGCTGTGCTGTTCCTGGACCTGGATCACTTCAAGAAGGCCAACGACACCCTGGGTCACGAGGTCGGCGACCAACTCCTGCGTGAAGCGGCCCAACGGTTGCTGGCGGACGTGCGCGAACAGGACACCGTGGCGCGATTCGGCGGCGACGAATTTCTGATCGTGGCTGGTGGCCTGCCTCACGCCACGGCGGCTCTTCCGGTGGCCGAGAAGCTGCTGCAGAGTTTTCGGGACCCGTTCCACATCCAGGGCAGGGAGTTCATGCTTACCGCCAGCCTGGGTATCGCCATCGCCCCCGAGGACGGCACCACCTCGCAAGACCTGTTGCGTAACGCCGACATTGCCATGTACCAGTCCAAGGGCGAGGGCCGCAATACCTATCACTACTTCACGCCGGCGATGAACCAGGCCGTGGAGCGGCGCCAGAGCGTGGAAGAGCAATTGCGAGGCGCTCTGGCACGGGACGAACTGTCGCTGGTATTCCAGCCCATCGTCGATCTGCGCGATGGCGCCGTGGTCGGTGCCGAAGCCCTGGTGCGTTGGCACAACCCGACTCTGGGCCAGGTGTCGCCGGATGAGTTCATCCCAATCGCCGAGCAGACCGGCCAGATCGACGCCATTGGCAGGCATGTGCTGGGCCGGGCCCTCGAGCAAGCCGCGCGCTGGCGTGGCCAGCGCAATCCGGACTTCTGGATTTCGGTCAATGTCTCGCCCCAGCAGTTCCGCGATCCGCGCCTGGTGGCCATTGTGGACGAGGCGTTGTCCATTGCCGGGGTTCCGGGCTGTGCGTTGCAGGTGGAAATCACCGAGAGCGTTCTGCTCGACGAGCGGGGGCAGGCGGCTAGCGCATTGGCGGAACTCAAAAAGCGCGGCGTCAGTATTGCCATGGACGACTTTGGCACCGGTTATGCCTCGCTCAGCTATTTGCGCCACTTTCCCTTCGATACGCTCAAGATCGATCGCAGCTTTGTCGGTGATATCACCGAGGATCCGAAAGACGCAGAGCTGGTCATTGCTTCGCTGTCGCTGGCCCAGAATCTCAAGCTGAAAGTCCTTGCCGAGGGTGTGGAAACCGAGGCGCAACTCGACATCCTGCGTGAACACGGTTGTGAACTCGTGCAGGGCTTCTTGTTCGCGAAACCCCTCTCCGCCGAGGAGTTCAACCGCTTTGCCGGCCATATCCCGCTTCAACATGGCGGGCAAGACTGAAGCGGTCCCCCACCTGCGACTTTCTTTCGAGGGCCTGCTTGACCCGGTTAGGATGGTCGGTCACGGCGACAGCCCGTAAACCACATGTGCGAGTGTCGTCGCGGATCGACGTCAATTCCTCTATCAGACAGGGAGCATTTATGGCAGATGTCATTGTTGTCATCGGATCGGGGGCGATTGGCCAGGCCATCGCCAGGCGCGTGAGCGCGGGCAAACAGGTTCTGCTCGCCGATATTCAACGAGAGAATGCGGAAGCCGTGGCCTCCACGATGACGGATGCCGGGTTCGATGTCCGTCCCACGACGGTTGACGTCACTTCCAGGGCATCCGTCGACGAACTGGTCGCGGAAGCGCTGGGTCTTGGCGATGTCACCGGTATCATCCACTCCGCTGGCGTCTCGCCTTCCAGCGCCCCGCCGGAAGTGATCTTCAAGGTCGATCTTTTTGGCGCCGCAGTCGTGCTCGAAGCCTTTGGAGACGTGATCGCCCGCGGCGGCTCAGGCGTGGTGGTCAGCTCGCAAGCAGGGCACCGTCTGGGGCCCTTGGCGTCCGAAGATGCCGCAGCGCTGGCGACCACGCCGGCCGACGATCTGCTCGACCTGCCCATGCTTCAGGCCGATGAAGTGACGGATTCATTGCGGGCCTACCAGATCGCCAAGCGCGGCAGCTCGCTAAGGGTTCAGGCCGAGGCGGTTCGATGGGCCCGACGCGGCGCGCGACTCAATGCCATCAGCCCGGGGATTGTCGTCACGCCCCTGTCCAGGAAAGAACTCAGCGGCCCGCACAGCCAGGATTACCGGCGGATGATCGAGGTGTGCGCGGCCGGGCGCGCCGGGACCCCGGATGAAGTCGGCAACCTCGGCGCGCTCCTGATGGGGCCGGAGGGACAATTCATCTCCGGCAGCGATTTTCTGATGGACGGCGGCGTAACCGCGGCTTACTGGTACGGTGGCCTGAGGCCGGCGTAACTTGCTGACTCGGCAAGCCATCCGCCGCGCGGTGTAGTATCTGACTCTGTTTCCCTTCCAGGTGAGGGCTGCATGGTGACCAAAGGCAATTCGAACGTAGAGTCTCGGAGGGTGCGGGCGGCATGAAGTCGCTTTCGACGACGGGCTTCGCGCTGTTCGGCGCCGCGTTGGTCGCGATCAGCTACGGCCTGGCGCGTTTCGCGTTCGGTCTGTTCGTGCCGCCCATCCGCGCCGACCTGGGATTGACGCCTTATGTCATCGGCATCATCGGCGCCCTGCCGTTAGTCAGCTTCCTGCTGGCGACGATGGTGGCCCCACTTTCAGCCGAGCGCCTCGGCGCACGCTACACGGCCGTGATTTCAGGCGGGTTCGGCGTAGTGGGGCTCGCGCTGATCAGCCTGTCCATCGGCCCGCTGTCGCTCGGAATCGGGGTATTCGCTTGCGGTATCTGCACCGGCCTGATGATGCCGGCGCTCACCGCCGCAATGCAGGCCTTGGTCAAACGCACGCTGCACGGACGCGTCAGTTCGGTCCTGAACGCGGGAACCAGCATCGGCGTGATCGTCGCCGTGCCCGCGGTGCTGTTCCTGGCGGGTAACTGGCGTTTCGCGTATGGATCGTTTGCCGTCCTGGCGGGCATCGGCGTGGTTGCCGCCTGGCTGTTCATTCCCTCGGTCTCGGCCTTCGTGCCAGCGGGTGCCGCGCCGCCACCGCCGATCAGCAAGCTGCAATGGTGGCGGCTGCTGCGTCTCTCGCTGTTCGGCTTCGCCATGGGCTTCATCTCGGCCGCTTACTGGATTTTCGCCCCGGATCTGGTCGTGAGCCTCGGCGGGCTGGCGCCCGGGGCCAGCGGTTGGCTCTGGCTGGCTGTTGGCATCGCCGGCCTGGGTGGTGCCGTCATTGCCGACCTGGCTGACCGTAACAACCCGCCCATCACGCATGCACTGATGCTGATGATGCTCTCGGCGAGCGTGGCCCTGATCGCGGCCAGCCCCGGCCAGATCGTGCTGGCGGCATTTTCCGCGCTGGTCTTCGGCATGGCCTACATGAGCCTGACCGGGCTGTACCTGATGACCGGCATTCGCCTGCTGCCCGGCCGACTCTCGATGGGGCCGGTGTTGCCGTTCATGGCCTGCGCACTCGGCCAGGCGGTTGGTTCACCCGTCGTTGGCGCGATGGTCGATGAATTCGGCTACGCGGATGCCTTTGCCACTTTCTCGGCCTTCGGCATCCTGGTGGCGATGCTGTCGCCGTTTTATCCGCGCTACATCGAAGAAGCGGCGGAAGAAGCCGAAGTCGAAGAAGAGGAGACCGGCCTGCAGGCGGCCTACGATTATCAGCTTCAGGACGAGGAAGGTGAGCCCTACAGCTACAGCGCGGCGGCCGAGGAGGCCGATTTCGACAGTGCTTCGGAAGATGAAAGCGTTGAGAAGCCGAATCAAGTTTCGACTTAGCTGAATGAATAACAGGCTACCGGGGGTTGCCTGGGATTCTCAGTCGCTCGCCGGCGGCACGTCCGGTGCGAAGTCGAAGGAATCGTAGAATAGGCGGTCTTCCGGCACGCCGGCATCGAGGAACGCCGGGCGGGCGGCGTGGATCATGGCCGGCGGGCCGGACATGTAGACGTCCCAGCCGGAAAGATCGGAGTGGTGGCGCAGGACGGCTTCGTGGACGAAACCGGTTTCGCCGGTCCAGTTGGTACCGGGTTCGCTGACCACCGGCACGAAATTCAGGGCCGGATGCTCCTTCTGCCAGCGTTGGATCAGCTCGGTGGCGTAGAGGTCGTTGGCCGTGCGCGTGCCCCAGAACAGTTCCAGCGGGCGTTCGTCGCCGGCGTGGATCAGCTCCTCGATCATGGCTTTCAGCGGCGCGAAGCCGGTGCCGCCGCCGGCCAGGACGGCAGGGCGATCGGAATTGCGGCGGAAGAAGAAGGTGCCCAGCGGACCTTCGAATCTGAGGATCTCCTTCAACTTCATGTCCTCGAAGACGTGGCCGGTAAAGCCGCCCCCTTCGACGTGCTTGACGTGCAGTTCGATGAAGTCCCCTTCCGAAGGGGGCGAGGCGATGGAAAATGCCCGGCGCTTCCCCTCGGGCAGCAGGATGTCGATGTACTGTCCCGCCAGGAACTGCAGGCGCGCCGCGGCCGGCAGCTTCAGGCGCAGGCGCATGGTGTCCTCGGTGAAGCGATCCATGGTTTCCACGCGCGCCGGCAGCAGCCGCACGGGAATGTCCTCCACCTGTTCGATCTCGCGCGATTCGATCACGACATCGCCCTCGGCCACGGCCTGGCAGCTGAGCATCTGGCCGTCGTGCAGTTCGGTCTGATCGAGCGCGGTTGGCGGGTTGTACGGGTAGCTGATCCTGCCCTCGATCAGGCGGCATTTGCAGCTGGCGCAGGTGCCGTTGCGGCAGGAGTAGGGCAGGACGATGCCCTGGCGCAGTGCCGCGGTGAGGATGGTTTCATCCGGGCGGGCGCTGAACTCGCGGCCGGTCGAGGCGATGCGGATGTGAGGGTTCCGGGAAGAGGACACTGAATAAGAGTTGTTTTCAACAAGCGCTACATGATGCCAGATTGCGGGTGAAACGTTGGGGGTTCCCCGGGGTGTGCTGTGCTAACCTGCGCGCGCACTGATTCCGCCCATCGAGGGCTTGTCAATTGAGCGACTGGACCAAGCTGATCACGGCCGACGACCCGATCGAGGCCGGCTTTCTGCGCGGCTTGCTGGAATCGGCCGGTATCGAGGTCCAGGTGAGAAGCATGGAGCTTTGGACGGCGGCGGTGGAGATCTACTATTCCGAGGGTGCGAGACCGTCGATCTGGGTCCGCAATCAAGATCTCGAAGGCGCCAAACGGACACTCGAGCGACGCGATAATCCCGACCATGGTGAACCCTGGACCTGCCGGGTTTGCGGCGAACGGCTGGAGGCACAGTTCACCACCTGCTGGCAGTGCGGTCACGCCCACGGAGCCGGAGGATGAGCGAGACCGACCATCGCGTACCCGCGTTCCGCACGCCCTGGCGCCTGGCCTGGCGCGTGCCGCTGTTCGTCCTGCATGTGTTCATCGGATTGCCGCTGACCCTGCTGTGCTTTCTGCCCGGCATCAGCCGAATTCCCGTTGCCGGGATGCCACTGAGAAAGCGCGCTCACCGGACCTGGCAACGCATCACGCTGCGCCTGTTCGGCGTACGCATGGATATTTCCGGGCGCCTGCCCGACGGGCCGGCCCTGGTCGTGGCCAACCACATCAGCTGGCTCGACATTGTCCTGCTGCAGGCGCTGTGGCCGATGTGGCTAGTGGCCAAGGCGGAGATTCGCGCCTGGCCTCTGATCGGCTGGCTGGCCGAGGTGGGCGGCACGCTGTTCATTGTGCGCGGCAGGCTCGAATCGCGCCAGAAGATTTCGCGGCGCATGGCCGCGCTGATGCGCCGCGGCGACCGAGTCGGCATCTTTCCCGAGGGCGGTATTCGCCCCGACCGTGGCGTCAACCGTTTTCACGCACCGCTGTTCGCCCCGGCGATTCGAACGCGCATGCCGGTCGTGCCGGTCGCCATTCGCTACGAGCGCGAGGATGACCTGCACGAGGAGTTCGTCTTCGGCCCCGGTGAGAGCTTCCTGCGCAATTTCTTCCGCCTGATGGCCGAGCCGCCGCTGACCGGCCGGATCATGATCGGCGAGCCGATACTCGATTACGATAACGGCCGGCGCCGCCTGGCCGAGAAGGCCGGCGCCGTGGTCAAGGATTTCTATGACAACGCCTGAATCGCCCCTGCCCGAATTCGAGCCGCGCGGGCTGCTGACCAGCCCGCATGTGCAGTCGATCCTCACCTCCGGCCCCTGGCGTCGGCGCAAGGTGCGAAAGCGCGCGGCCGAATACCTGTCGCGCTGCACCGAGCGGATCGTTACCGCCAATGACGGTACCCGCCTGCTGGGATTTGCCAACCGGGCGCAGACCGATCGTCGCGACGCGCTGGTGATCATGCTCCACGGCTGGGAGGGCAGCGCCGATTCCAACTACCTGCTGTCGACGGCGGTGACGCTCGACCGGGCGGGTTTCGATACCTTCCGGCTCAACTTCCGCGACCACGGCAACTCGCACCATCTCAACGAGGGGCTGTTCCATTCCTGCCTGCTCGACGAGGTACTCGATGTCGTGGCCGCTGTCGCCGGCGAGTATGACGGCCCGGTCTTCCTGGCCGGGTTTTCCCTGGGTGGGAACTTCACGCTGCGCATCGCCCGCCAAGCGCCCGAGCGCGGGATCGACATCCGCCGCGCCATCGCGGTCAGCCCGGTGATCCGACCGCATCACGTGCTCGACGCCATGGAACAGGGCCTGCCCATCTACGAGCGCTACTTCGTGCACAAGTGGCGCCGATCGCTCAAGCACAAGCAATCATTGTTTCCGGAGCGGTACAATTTGGAGGACTGGTTTCGCCTGGGCCGCGTTCGCGCCCAGACGGAGTGGCTGATCGAGCGCCTGACGGATTTCGAGGATCTCGACGCCTACCTCGAAGGGTATTCGGTGGCCGGCGACTATCTCGCCGGGCTGGAGACCTCGACCCTGATCATCACCGCCGCGGACGATCCGATCATTCCGATCAGGGATTTCGAGGCCTTGCCGCGCCCGGCGGCGCTGGATATTGAAATGCTGCCCCACGGCGGCCATTGCGGCTTCCTCGCCAATTGGCGGCTGGACAGCTGGATAGAACAGAGACTGAAGAGCGAATTATGCAGACTGACGAAGACCTGATCCGGCAGGCCCGCGGCCTGTTCGAGCGTGGTGACTACGAGGGCGCCGAAAAAGCCTATCGTGACCTGATGGAGGTGCTTTCCGAGGACAAGCACGTCGATCTCCAATTGCTGATCGCTGCCTGCCAGCAGGCCCGGGCGCGGGGCGACGACGCCCTGGAAACCCTACAGCGAACTGTCGATATGGACGACTCGCGCGCCGAGTCCTGGTTTCAGTTGGGTCGCGCCCGCCGCCAGGCCGGCGACGAAGCAGGAGCGACCGAGGCGCTGCAGAAGGCCATCTTGCTCGATCCCAACCATGCACTGGCCCGCGTCGAGCGCGGTCGACAGTGCCTGGCCAGCGGTGACCAGAAGGGCGCCGAGGGGCATTTTCAGACGGCCCTGCGTGCCGACCCGGAATGTGTGCCGGCCCTTGTCGGCCTGGCCGAGCGGCACTTCGCGGTGGGTCGCCTTGACCAGGCGCAGGAACTGGCCGCCAAGGCGGTTCAAAGGCAGCCGCGGAGCGTTCCGGCACAGATCGTCATGGCGCGAATCTTTCGGCATCGCGGCCATCCCGACTTTGCCGAGCGCTGCCTCGATAACGCGCTGGAAGTCGTCCCCGACGCCCCGGACCTTCACGCGGCGAAGGCGCAGTTGTTGTTTGAGCGCGGGCGCCTGGAAGAATGCCTGGACGCCGTGGCCCGGGCCGGAAGGCTGGGTGCTTACGACGGTCGCTTGTTCCGCATCGAATACCAGTGCGTACGCCGACTCGGCCGTGACGTCGAGGCGCGCTCAATGCTCGAGGCCCTGGCTCGCTCGCGCTCGCTTGATCCGGGAGACACACTGGCCCTGGCCGAGCTGCGCCTGGAAACCGGGGATCCGGCCGCCGCGGGAGAGCTGCTTGAGGGCCTCGAAAAAGACTGGCCCGGGGCCGAACGGCTGATTCGGGCCCGGCTGGCCGAACGCGAAGGAGACCGTGATCGTGCAGCCGAACTGGCCGAGGGGCTGCACGATGACGATGACGAGCACATTCGCACCCAGGCGCGTTTGCTCAGCGCCCGTCTGGCGCTGAAGGCTGACGACCCGGCCGGCTGCATCGATGCCCTGCAGCCCCTCGCGGACGAAGATTCGGCCGAGCCGAAAGTGCACTGGATGCTGGCGCGTGCCCTGGATCGCGTGGGGCGCCATGAAGCAGCGGGCGACCACCTGCCGCGCACCGGCTGGTTCCTGCCCCCGGTATTCCGGGAACGCGACAGGGAGATGCCCGCCGCCTTGTACGAGGCCCTTGCCGGCCTTCAGACCGATGACTGGCCGAAATCGTCACCCGACGACGGTCGCCCCGAGGCGATATTCGTTCTGGGCTGGCCCGGTAGCGGCCGCGAGGCGCTTGTCGCCGCGCTGGCTGAAAGCGGTGCTGTCGCCACGCTCGGCCGCGAGGGCGGCGAGCGTCGACGCGAGGCGCTGGGCCTGCCGGCCGGGCCGGATCGACTGGTTGCCGCCGACGAGACCCAGTGCCGTCTGGCGCGCAAACGTTACCTGCGTGAAGCCGGTACCGAAAGGAAATATGCCCTGGAAACCATGTGGCTGCCGGCCGCCGCATTGCCGGCGATTGCCCGCTTCCTGCCCGGCAGCACCGTGATCCTCGCCGATGCCGAGCTTCGCGACCTGGAGCTGGAATGGCGACTGGCGGGTTTCCGCGGCGTCGAGACCCTGCGCGCGATGTGGCAGCGTGAGCAGGCTGCGCTTGAGACGATGATGGAGAAGCTGCCGCTCGATTTCCACGTTTTCTCCCGCGGCGACCTGCAGAACGATTCCGGCGAAGTGGCTGCACAATTGGCCGAGTGGCTGGACAGGCCCGATCCCGCTGGCATGGCGGCAGCCATCGACCGAGGGGTCGCCACGATGCGACCCAGCGGTCACTGGAAACACTACAGGCAGCTTTTCGAGGGCAAGTCGGTGGCCTAAGGAACCTCTGAACAACTCTGCACGGAGCGCGTTTTGTCGGAGAAGCCGCAGATCGTGTGTTGCGACGCGAGTGACAGTAGCCGTAGCTACGGCCGAGCGGCGCAATGCGCGAGATGCGGCTTCTCCGGCAAAACCCTTCGGGACGGGCCTTTGCGGGGTCTCCGCCCCGTTTCGGCTCACTCATTTGGAACCACCAAACCACGCTCGCCGAAGCCGGAGCAGCACAGGCGAGAACGCAAGGGCGGTTTGCGCGAAGCGCAAGGAGCCCTGGAGTGGAGCCGTCGTGCGTGCCTCCCGCAAAGACCCGTCGCGCCCGCGCAGAGTTGTTCAGAGGTTCCTCAGCAGTCACTTGGCTGTCATGTTCGGCTTCGGTAAATCCGCTAACATGACGCCAGTCTCAAAAGGGCGGGTCCGTTGCGAAATGCTTCCCTGACACTGCTGGCGATCGTCCTGATTGGGTGTTGCCCGCGCGATCAGGTCGACGAACGCGGCTGGCCGAATGAGCTGGTGCTCGGCCTGGTGCCTTCGCTGGAAGCCGAAGCCATGGTCGACAACCTCGGTCCGCTGGCCGACTTCCTCAGCGAGGAACTGGGCATGCCCGTGACCAGCTTCGTGCCGCAGGACTACACCGGCCTGGTCGAGGCGCTCGGCACCGGCCGCGCCGATATCGGCATGCTGCCGCCTTTCGCCGCCATGCTGGGCCAGCGCCGCTACGATATCGAGACCATCCTGATTTCCGTTCGCGAGGGCGAGACCGGCTACCGTTCGCAGTTCATGACCAACGACCCGTCGGTGTGCGACACGCCGGTGGTCGAGGACGAGCGCGGTTTCCTGACCTGCCGGGGCGACGTGCGCGTGCTCGAGGGCGAAACCGTCGCGTTCACGGACCCGAACAGCACTTCCGGTTTCCTGTTTCCGTCCGTGCATCTGATGCAGCATGGTATGGACCCGCGAAAAGACGTCGAGGGCCTGTTCGTGGGCGGTCACGATTCGGCCGCACTGGCCGTTTACGCCGGTGACGTTCGTTTTGCCGTGGCCTACGACGATGTGCGGATGTTCATCGACGACCAGTACCCCGACATCGGCGAGAAGGTCATCACCTTCGATCACACGGTGATGATTCCCAACGACGGGGTACAGCTGCGGCCCGGCCTGCCCGAGGATCTGCAAATGGCCATCGCCGAGGCCTTCGTCAAGCTGGCCGAGTCACAGGCCCACCTGCCGCGCGAAGAAAAAGTGCTGTGGGTTTTGTATGAAATCGACGGCTTCGTGCCCGCCACCGAGGGGCTTTACGACCCGGTGCGCGAGGCTTACGAACTGCTGCGCGAATGACCACCAGCCGATAAATCGACCCAACGAGGAATCGACCCAGGGGAATGAGACATGACTGAGCAGCGCGGCCGCATCCGCTTCATCGACGCTGGCGTGACCTATCCCGGCGGCACGGTGGGGATGAAGGACATCAACCTGGAGATCGAACCCGGCGAGTTCGTCGTCATCGTCGGTTCTTCGGGTGCGGGCAAATCGACCCTGCTTCGCGCCATCAATGGACTCAACCGGCTGACTTCAGGGTCCGTGGAGGTCGACGGTGAAAAGGTGTCACAGCGCGAAGGCCGGGAGCTGAGGGCCTTGCGCAAGCGCGTCGGCATGATTTTCCAGGACTTTCGCCTGGTCAAGCGCCTGAGCGTGATCAATAACGTGCTCATCGGCCGCCTGGCCCACGTGCCCGGCTGGCGAACCATGTTCAACCTGTGGCCGCAGCATGACCGCGATATCGCGATCCGGGCCCTCGAGCGCGTCGGTATTCCCGAAAAAGCCTGGGTGCGCGCCAGCACGCTCTCGGGCGGGCAGCAGCAGCGCGTCGGTATCGCCCGCGCCCTGGCCCAGGAGCCGGCGATCATCCTGGCCGACGAACCGGTGGCCTCGCTCGACCCGGTCACCACCCACCAGATCATGCGCGACCTGGTGCGCATCAACCGCGAACTGGGCATCACCACCCTGGTCAATCTGCACTTCCTCGACCTGGCGCGCGAGTATGGCAAGCGCATCATCGGACTCAAGCACGGCGAGCTGGTCTACGACGGATCGGCGAAGACGGTCACCGACGAGGACTTCCGGGATATTTACGGGAGGGAGTTTACGGAAGACGATTTGCTGGAAGAAGGGTCGTCATGAAAGCCAATTTCCAAGTACCAAGCAGCAATTTTCAATCAAGGGCCAATGATCGAATGATCAATGACCAAAACGGATGGCAGCCAGCGGCGGTGCGGCGTGGTTTGGGTCATTTGTTCATTGGACATTCGGTCCTTGTTTGCAAATTGGTGCTTGGTCATTGGTCATTCCGACAAACGGAGCGGAATGGTGCTTCCTGATCGTCCTCCCCGCAACTGGTGGCTGATCGGCGGCACGGCCGGCTTCCTCCTCGCGATGACCTGGTGGTCGGGCAACGGTATCGGCTTTTCCGTGGTCGAGTTCCTTTGCAATATCAGCGGCGGCGGGCGTTTGCTGGCGGAATCCTGGCCGCCCGACTTCAGTTACCTGCCGCGACTGGCCGAGCCGTTCATGGAGACGCTCAATATTGCCATTATCGGTACGGTGATCGGCGGCATCCTGTCGGTGCCCGTTGCCGTGCTGGCCGCACGCAACCTCACTCTCGGCCGGGTGATCTGGTTTGCCGATCGCAATTTCATGAACGTGCTGCGCACGCTGCCGGACCTGTTCTGGGCGATGCTGTTCGCCACCGCTGTCGGCTTCGGGCCGGTGGCCGGGGCGCTGGCGCTATCGGTGTTCACCGTCGCGGTGATCTCCAAGCTCTGGTCGGAGTCGCTCGAGTCGATCGACATGGGCCTGCCCGAGGCGGTGCGCGCGGCGGGCGGCACCTGGCTCGAGATGCTCAAGTTCGGCGCCATTCCCCAGGCCATGCAGCACTATGTCTCCTACGCGCTCTACGCCTTCGAGCTGAACGTGCGCGCCTCGATGGTGCTCGGCCTGGTCGGTGCCGGCGGTATCGGCATGATCCTCGAGACCCAGCGTGCGAATTTCGAGTACGAGCGGGTGGCCATGATCGTCCTGGTGGTGTTGGTGGCCGTGCTGATCATCGAGGAGATTTCCGAGGCGATCCGGAGTCGGCTGGCATGAGCGGCTCGAAGCTTCAGAGGCAAAGGCGAATCGGTGGGGCGACCTGGGCGACGTTCATCATTGCTGCCCTTTTCTTCTGGTCGATGTGGGCGATCGGCTTCTCGCCGGAGCGCCTGGGCAAACTGCCGGCGCAGATGGCGGAGGTGCTGGGCTTCTTTTACCCGGCCGACATGGCCTACGGCTGGGACAGGGTACTGCCGTCGATTGCGGAATCCATCCAGATCGCCTGGATCGGGACCATTATCGGCGCCGTATTCTCGCTTCCGCTGGCCCTGCTTGGCGCCAGATCGCTGTTTCCGAAGTTCGCCCGCGTGGTCAAGCTGATCTCGGCAACCACACGTGCCTTTCCCGAGATCCTGCTGGCGATCTATTTCGTACCGATCGTCGGCCTGGGCGCGTTCGCCGGGGCGCTGGCCATTGGCATTTCTTCGATCGGCATGCTCACCAAGCTGGGCTCGGAAGTGGTCGACTCGATCGACTTCGGGCCGGTCGAGGCGGTCGAGGCCGCCGGCGGCTCACGCGTGATGGCGTTGCGATTTGCCGTGTTGCCACAGGTTTTGCCCGAAATCATCGCCCACTGGCTGTTCCGCTTCGAGCTCAATATCCGCGCCTCGGCGGTGCTCGGCGTCGTCGGCGCCGGCGGGGTCGGCGGCGTGCTGCTCAATACCCTCAGGTATCGCCACTTCGACAAGGCCGCGGCGGTGCTGGTGCTCACCATCCTGATCGTGCTGGCGATCGACATGGTCTCCGGCGAGATTCGGCGAAGGATTATCCGGGGATAAAAAAGAAAGGGTTCAGGGTTCAGGTTTCAGGGTTCAGGCGGCATCCGGAAGAATCGGTGGGCGGACGAGCCGCGATCGGTCGTGCCAAGCGAATAATGTTGCGAACCCGGAACCCGGAACCCGGAACCCGGAACCCGGAACCCGGAACCCGGAACCCGGAACCCGGAACCCGGAACCCGGAACCTGAAACCTGAAACCTGAAACCTTCTTTTCAGATTCGGTATGCCACCGCCTTCATGATGCCCGCGGTCAGCGACATCAGGCGCTGCACCGGCGCGGGCAGGATGGTGGCGCCGTGGTCGAGGGCCATCTGGGCGTGGCGGGCCTCGTCTTCTTTCATCTGGGACACGATGGCGCGTGAGCGCTGGTCTTGCGGCGGCAGGCGGTCGAGGTGTTCGTCGAGGTGGGCCTCGACCTGGCGTTCGGTTGCCTCCACGAAACCCAGACTCCAGGGATCGCCGGCCAGGCCGGCGCCCGCACCGATGGAAAACGAACCGGCGTACCACAGCGGGTTGAACAGGCTGGGGCGACTGGCCAGTTCGTCGAGCCGTTCGGCGCACCAGGCCAGGTGGTCTTCTTCCTCGCGCGCGGCTTCGGCCATCTGTTCGCGCACCTCGCTGCTGCGCGCCGTGGCGGCCTGGCCGGCGTAAAGCGCCTGGGCGCAGACCTCGCCGGTGTGATTGATGCGCATCAGGCCCGCGCTCAGTCGGCGCTCGTTTTCGTCCAGCCCCGTCTCGTCGAGGCCATTGGCGGGAGAAGGCCGGGTGCCGGACGGTGGCGGCCCGAAGGCCGCGCGCAGGCCGTTGTCGAGCTGGCCGAGGATTTGGTCGAGGGGGGTGAGTTCACGCATGGAGTCGGGACCGGATCAGGTGCTTTACATGACGAGGATGCTACACGTTTTATACTTCGACGGCTGATTTCAAGCTGGGCAATGAAAAACGGGAGAAACTTTGACATGAGGGAGTTGTCAGTGCCAGCCGTGCGCCTTTTCAATACGAAGAAAGCTTTTTCCATGCAGTCTTTTGCGATGATTCTGATGTGCGGCTGGCTGGTGTGCCCGGCTGAAGCCGCCGAGTGGTCGGGCAAGGGCGAATTCGGTTTCGTGATGGCTCGCGGCAATTCCGAGACCGAGACCCTGAATCTGGGCCTGGAGTTCGAGCGCCAATCGGAGAAATGGCGTAACCTCCTTCGTATGACAGCGCTGCGCGCCGAGGACGAAGGCCAGCTCAACGCCGAGCGCTACACGCTGGCCTACAAGTCCGGCTACAACTTCAACGAGAAATCCTATCTGTTCGGCGCGTTGCGCTACGACCAGGACGAGTTTTCCAGCAACGATTACCAGGCCAGCCTGTCGATGGGCTACGGGCGGCAGCTGCTGGATTCCGACACCCACCAGCTGTCGGTGGAAGTCGGGCCGGGCGTGCGCCGTACCGAGTCCAACGACCCGCTCGCCGCCACTGAAACCAACGTGATCGGGCGACTTTCCACCGATTACGCCTGGACAATTTCCGAGACGGCGGACCTGAGCAACGCCCTGCTGGTCGAGTCCGGCAGCGACAACACCTTCGCCGAAAACGAGCTATCCCTGAAGGTGGCGATCAACTCACGCTTCGCGCTCAAGTTGTCGGGCGCGGTACGCCACAACACGGACGTCGATCCCGGCATCGAGAAGACCGATACGCTGACCACGGCCAACCTGGTCTACAAGTTCGGTGAACAGTGAGTTACTACCGCCACCACCTGTTTTTCTGCACGAACGTACGCGCTGAAGGCGCCGAGCGGCCCTCCTGTGGCCGGTGCGGGTCGGCACGGCTGCGCGCCTACGCCAAGTCGAAGCTCAAGGAGCTGGGCCTGGCCGGAGCCGGCGGCGTGCGGGCCAACACGTCCGGGTGTCTGGATCGCTGCGAGGAGGGGCCCTGCCTGGTGGTGTACCCCGAGGGCGTCTGGTACACCTACATTGACGAAGCCGACATCGACGAGATCATCCAGTCGCACGTGATCGAGGGGCGCCCGGTCGAGCGGCTGATGCTGCCCGCCGAGGCCTCGGAAAACGACTGAAATTCTGTTGCAGGGCCAGAATGCTTGCTGTAGAATTCCCGCTCTTTACTGCAACGTTCTCAATTCAGCGAGCGAACGGAATCATGAAAACCTACAGCGCCAGGGCAGAAGACGTGCGCCGCCAGTGGCATCTGGTCGACGCCGACGGCAAGACGCTAGGCCGTCTGGCCACCGAAGTGGCCCGTCGCCTCCGCGGCAAGCACAAGCCGGAATACACGCCGAACGTGGACACCGGCGACTACATTGTCGTGATCAACGCCGACAAGATCCACGTCACCGGCCGCAAGATGAGCGACAAGGTCTACTACAAGCACACCGGCTATATCGGCAACCTGAAGTCGATCACCCTGGAAAAGCAGCTGGCCAAGCGGCCGGAGACGGTCATCGAGATGGCGGTCAAGGGCATGATGCCGCGGGGACCGCTCGGTCGGGCAATGTTGAAGAAGCTCAAGGTCTATCCCGGTACCGAGCACCCGCACGCCGCCCAGCAGCCGCAGCCGCTGGAACTGTAAAGAACAGGACGACTGAAAAGACATGGCTACTGAACAGTATTACGGCACCGGCCGACGCAAAACCTCCAGCGCACGCGTTTTCCTGCGTCGCGGCAATGGTCAGATCACCGTCAACCGCAAGCCGCTGGACGAATTCTTCGGCCGCAAGACTGCCCAGATGATCGTGCGCCAGCCGCTCGAGCTCGCCGAGCTTCTGGACCGCTTTGACGTCAACGCCACCGTCAGCGGCGGCGGCACGACCGGCCAGGCCGGCGCAATCCGCCTGGGCCTGACGCGTGCCCTGATGGAGTACGACGAAGAGCTCCGCAGCCCGATGCGCAGAGCCGGCTTCTGCACGCGTGACGATCGCGCGGTCGAACGCAAGAAGATCGGTCTGCACAAGGCCCGAAAGGCCACCCAGTACTCCAAGCGCTGATTCGGCGGCGCCTTTTCGCCGCTGGCGGCGTTTCGGGCCGCTCCGGAATGCTCATGTACACGCAAGTACACTGCGCTTCCTCCGCGGCCCAAAGCCTTGCCAGCGACGAAAATCCACTCGCCGAATCCCTTCGATCCAGATCGGAGGAAAAGCAAACGATCTCATGGGGGATCGTCTAGTGGTAGGACTACGGACTCTGACTCCGTCAGCGGGGGTTCGAATCCCTCTCCCCCAGCCAGATACAGAAAAACCCGCTCTAGGCGGGTTTTTCTGTATCTGGCTGGGGGAGAGGGAACGATGCGTAGCCCGCGAAGCGGGCGGAGCTACCCCGAGCGAAGCGAGGGGCAAGCCAGCGAAGCTGGCGCAGTCCATCCCGTAAGTCCCCGGTTTTGCACGGACTTTGACCGAGGCCCCTTGCCCGCCTAGAGCGGGTTTTTCTGTATCTGGCTGGGGGAGAGGCCCGATCCAAACCCCAGTTCGGACCGAGCGAAAAAACCTGACACGCTTCCCCGCCCAAATGCGTATTACTAGGGTAGGAGTCCCACTGCTCTGAAATTCGGGTTCGGGTTGCAGCCCCTTATGTCATGGGCTAAACTCGCATCGAGAGTTTCTGGGCAGGGCTTTGTAAGTGTCTGCCGCGCTTGCGGAAAATAGCTTCCTCGGGAGGTGTGTGCCGGTCAGACGGTTTACTCTGCAACAGAAACAGCCCAATCGAGAGGATTGATGACCATGAATATTGTGACAAACAGCCGCAAGGCACTTCTGGCCGGTATTGCCATGACGGCTTGCCTGGGCTTCACTTTCAACGCCCAAGCGCAGGACTGCGTAATCTCTAACTGGCAAGTTGATGGTGCTCCCACCGCCAGCGGTTTGAGTGATGCCGATGCGGGCAAACAGGAGGGTGACAACCGCCGATACGGCGGCCCCTGCGGTCTGCGCGTCGATGTAGATGGCACGGAACGCTACGTTACCGACGGAAGTCCGGGTGGCGAGACGAATTACATTGCTAGGTTTTATGTGTTCCTGGATGATGCGACGCCGTCCGGACCGGTTGTGCTGTTTGCTGCAAACGATGGAACCGACGATCAGATTCAAGTCCAGTACGATGGCGGAGATCTGTCACTGCATGTATGGGACTCTGGCGAAACGGAACACACCCTGGATGTCGCTGGTGCTGGAAGTGGGTGGCATTCCATCGAATTTGTTTGGGAGCAAGCAGCCGACGCGCAGATTGCTTTTATTGTAGATGGCGCTGATGATGTAACTCCATCATCTACTATCGATACCTCCGGCATGACGATCGAAAACGCGTTTCTCGGTAATGTTAACGGCCAATCGGGTTCCGGTTGGATTGACTTTGATGATTTCGATTCTCGCCGGGTTGAACGTCCGGGTCGTTTGATGGTTGGTGACGCCGATGCTTCTGGATCGCTAACTATTTCCGATCTCTTTGCTGTGAACAATGAACTCGCTCCTGGCGGTGATTTTGCAGCCGGTCAGCCAGATTGCGACGAAAATGGCAGCATGACGATCGGTGATTTGTTCTGCGTAAATAATCTGCTTTGAGGCAGATTTCCTGAGAAAAAGTATAGTTAATTAGCATAAACCTCGGAGATGTACTGATGAATATTCCTTTCCAGACAGGCAGAGTTTTTCGTCCGTTGGCGACACTAGCATCTGCCGCGTTCTTGGCGCTGGCCCTGCCTTTTACTGTGGCTTTCGCGCAGCCTGACCTAAATCTTCAGGATACAAGCGCGAACTCACCAGGAACGGCAGAGATTTCATACGACTTTACGAATACCGATCCTGCCGAGGTGTGCGGGATTTCCGTGTGTATTGTCTTTGACCCGGCAGAAGTCGATTCGGTTGATACGAGTAGTTGTCTTGACGGTGTTCCCGAGCCGCATGCCAGTAGCACCTTTTCTGCCTGTGAACTGGAAACCGGGGGCGGTGAGTGCGCTGGCCAGGGCTACCCGGTCGACGAAACCATCCGGCTCGCGTTGGTTGATTTTGGTTCCACAATTGATGATTTCACCGGCGCGGGACCCATTGAAGTCAATTTGGCCAGTGGGTTGACAACCGGGGACACGGTGACGCTAACCAACAACATCGTTGAAGTCCTTGATTGTACCGGCACTGATGTCACGCCAGGAACATTTACCGACGCCAATATTGAGGTTGTTGAAGAAAGCGCGGTTCTGAATGTCCAGCCGCCGAGCATTGGCTTTCCGGATACGCAAAGTGGTTTTTCATCAGCTGCGGAGCCCATCACGATCTCCAACGACGGTACCGATGAAATTGACTTGCAGGTCTCTTCTATTGCCTACGATGATGACACCCACTTTGAGTGGTCCGATATTGATTGCGGTCCAATTCCTTTCACACTCGCTGATGGCGAGAGCTGTGAAATTGAAGCGGTATTCAGCCCGCAAGCGATTGGGGGTCCATTTAGCGCGAACCTCGTCATTGGTAGCGACGCCGGTCAGGTGACGAATGATGCAGTCGCTGTGAGTGGAACGGGGACGGAAGGCCCGGCCGGCGCGCTGATCATGGAGCCCGATCCTATAGAGTTTGGCGATGTTCTTACCGGAGAAACCTCGTCCATGACGGTAACGGTTACCAGTGATGGAGCCGATAACTCCACTGTCGACGGAATTTCGCTTGCACTAGGTGACAACACCCATTACAGCATTCCCGCTGGAAGCGACAACTGCTCTGGAGAGGATCTCCCGAAGAATGCCTCCTGCACGTTTGAGCTTGTCTTCGATCCACAGAGTGCCGGCGACGGCCTCTCCACCTCGGTGACGGCGGAAGGCACCGACGGTAATGGCGATACTCAGTCAGCATCTGTCACCGCTACAGGTGATGGCGTTGAAGAAGCCCGCTTCGTATCCAACCTCAACGTCAATCTAGGCGTTGCTGCTCCGGGATCCTCGCTGAATGAGTCCGTCAGCATCTCGAACGAAGGTAATCAGGATCTGACAATCAGCAATTGCTCCGGACTATCCGGTGACACGAGCCAGATTAGTCTTGGATCGAGTCCTGAGTCGCTTTCCCCCATCGCGGCGGGCGAAGCGGGATCTTTCGATGTCAGTTGTACTGTTCCGGACCCAGGCTCGTATTCGGCCAGCCTGACTTGCGACACGAATGATCCGAATAATGGCACGGTGACCTACAACTTCAGTTGCACCGGTCAGCCGCTGGTCATCCCGACCATGCAGCCCTGGGGCCTGGTTGTGCTGACCATGCTCATGCTGATGGTGGGTGGTCTGAGCATCCGTTACTTCCGGGTCTGATCATCTGACCCGACGGTTCGCTGCGCCACCGGTGTAGCGGCCGATGAAAGACCCTGAAGCCGCCGGAGTTCGCTCCGGCGGCTTTTTTTGTGCTCATGACGACTGGCCCATGTTCCAACCCGGCTTACGGTTTAGAATCCCGTCATGGCTCTGAAACATCTCGTGGATCGACTCGGCTCGCTGGCGGAGATCCGTACCATCGACTGGCTTCGCTATGTCGGGGTGCTTGTCTGGATGTTGACTGCGCTGCCGCTGATCCTCCTTCCGTGGCTGTTGCCAGAAAGGCCTGAAACCGGTGACATCATCGGCTGGTGGTCGGCGGCCCTGCTGTTCCTGCTCGTTTTATGGCATCCGGTCATCGGCCAGCAGCGGACGGCACCGTTCTGGCAGCGCGTGACGGTGATGCTGGTCCTGTCGATATCGGCATTCGGCGTTACTTATTTCACCCATACCGGCCTGGGCAGCCTCCTGGCCATGCTGGTGGCGGCCCTGTTACCCTGGATTCTGCCGCTGGTGATCGGAATGGTGGGGGTGGTGTGCCTAGCGCTCGCTTTCAGCGTCTGGATCGTATTCAGCCCTGAAGGGAGCTGGCTCCTCCTCCTCGTCTACCTGCTGATGAACCTCGGGCTGACCTCATTTCCCTTCATTGCCTCCTTGTTGGCACTCAAGCAAATGCAGGCTCGGGCGGAGCTCCGACGGGTGAACTCAGAACTGCTGGCTACACAATCGCTTCTGACGGAGAACACTCGCGTCGCCGAGCGTGTTCGGATATCGCGCGAGCTTCACGACCTGGTGGGGCACCACCTGACGGCGTTGACGCTGAACCTGGAAGTGGCCAGCCACACCTCCGAAGGAAAGCCGCGCGAGCATGTCGACCAGGCTGCCTCCATTGCGCGCCTTCTATTAGCGGACGTGCGGGAGGTGGTCAGCGATATGCGCCGGGATGACCAGGTCGATCTCAAGCAGGCGCTTGAGATGCTGGCTGCTGGTGTGCCGGACCTGAATATCCACCTGGAGATTCCGTCCGAAATGGCACAGACCGACCCGAAGCGAGCGCAGATTCTCTTGCGCTGCTCCCAGGAGCTGATCACAAACGCAGTCCGTCACGCGCGTGCAGGCAATCTCTGGATCAGTCTGTCCAGCTACGATCAGGGAATCGTCCTAAAAGCTCGTGACGATGGATGCGGTACCCCCAACCTGGTGCCTGGTAACGGTATCAGCGGCATGCGTGAGCGTTTGCGAGAACTTGGTGGCCGGCTGGATATCGCCACGCGACCGGGTGCGGGATTTCAGGTCAAAGCATGGTTACCCATGGAGCAAGCATCATGATTCGAGTCATGCTGGTCGACGACCAGACCCTGGTCAGGCAGGGCGTTCGTTCCCTGCTTGAGCTGGCAGAAGACATTGAAGTCGCCGGCGAAGCCCCGGACGGGCAGACTGCGATCGAGCGGATTCCGGAGATCAAGCCTGATGTCCTGCTGCTCGATATGCGCATGCCCGGCAAGAACGGTCTGGATGTCATGGAGGAATTGCAACAGGAGAGCAAACTTCCTCCGACGATCATTCTCACCACTTTCGACGACGATGACCTTCTGCTGGCGGGCATCAAGGCAGGTGCCAAGGGCTACTTGCTCAAGGATGTCGCGCTCGAGGAATTGATTTCAGCCGTCCGGGCGGTCGCGGAGGGCGAGACCCTGGTGAAGCCAGCGGTTACCGAGCGGCTGATGAAAGGCCTCGGCAAGATGCGCACGGATTTCACCAGCCTGCCTCAGCCGGATCCATTGACCTCCCGAGAGACGGAAATCCTGCGTTTGATGGCCGGCGGTTACTCCAACAAGGAGATTGCTGGGGCCCTCAGCGTGGCCGAGGGGACGGTCAAGAACCATGTTTCCAATATTCTCTCCAAGATGGGGGTCCGGGACCGCACCCGGGCCGTGCTGAAGGCACTTGAGGGCGGCCTTATCTGAATTGAGGGAGTGCTAGAATCGGGGTTTTGCCACGGAGCTCGATTTCCATGATTCGTCTGCTGAGCCTTATTCTTGTATTGCTGCTGGCCGCCTGCGGTGGTCAATCCCCTTCCGAATCCGCTGACGACGCTTCCGGCGCCGAATCGGCGCAATCCAGCTCGGATGCTGCCGGCACGGACCAGGCCGACGAGGTGGAAGAATCGCTTCCCGAAGTGCCGGGTGACGGTGTGGATTCAGATCGGTACGCTGAGCATGTCGCCACCCTGGCCTCGGACGAATACGAGGGCCGCGCCCCGGGCACCCGTGGCGGTCGCATGACGATCGACTATCTCGTGCGTGAATTCAGCGAGATGGGGCTGAAGCCAGGCTATGGCGACAGCTACCTGCAGCCGGTGCCCATGATCGAGCTGACCAATGCCGAGCGCAGCGATATCTCGGTCGACCTCGCTGGTGACAGCATGACCCTGGCCTATCCAGAGCAGATGGTGATCAATTCGCGTCGCCTGGGTACCGATCCGCACGCGATCGAGGAGTCCGAGATTGTATTTGTCGGCTACGGCATCGTCGCGCCCGAGTACGACTGGAACGATTACGACGGTCTCGACGTCGAGGGCAAGACCGTCGTCATGCTGGTCAACGATCCCGGCTTCGCCACGGTTGATGAAGCGCTGTTCAACGGCCGCGCCATGACCTACTACGGCCGCTGGACCTACAAGTACGAAGAAGCGGCCCGGCAGGGCGCGGCGGCCGCGCTGGTGGTGCATGAAACCGAGCCGGCCAGCTATCCCTGGGAAGTGGTCGTCAATTCCTGGTCCGGCGCGGAGTTCGTTCTGGCTAGCGATGAATCCGCCCCGAGGGTGGCCCTGGAAGGCTGGCTAACCGTCGACGCCGCCCGCGACCTTTTCGCCGGGGCCGGCCTTGACTACGAGGCGCAAAAGGAGCGCGCCAAACAGCCCGGGTTCGAGTGGGTGAGCCTGGACGCCACGGCTTCCGCCCAGGTGCGAAACAGCATTCGACGCGGCAAGTCGTACAACGTGCTGGCCGAATTGCCCGGCTCCGAGCGACCGGACGAGGCCGTGATCTACATGGCGCACTGGGACCATCTCGGGCGCAACATGGCCCGGTCGGGTTCCGAGGGTATCTACAACGGTGCCGTGGACAATGCTTCCGGAACTGCCGGCCTTCTGGAACTGGCGCGGCTGAACGCCGAGGTCGGACCGGCCGAACGTACTCAGCTGTTCGCCGCGGTCACGCTCGAGGAATACGGGCTGCTGGGCTCGGCACACTACGCGAGCGACCCGGTTTACGCGCCGGGGGATACGGCTGCAGCCATCAATATGGATGCCATGACCGTGCTCGGACCAACCAATGACGTCACCGTCATCGGCTACGGGTCCTCCGAGCTGGAAGAAACCCTGGCCGAGGCCGCAGAGCGCCAGGGCCGTCATATCGAGCAGGAGCCCAGTCCGGAAGCCGGCTACTACTACCGCTCCGACCACTTCAACCTGGCCAAGATCGGCATCCCGGCCCTGTACGCCAAGGGTGGCGTGGATCATCGCGAGAACGGCCGCGAGTACGGTCTGGAATGGCAGGCCGACTATCGAGCCAACCGCTATCACAAGACCGCCGATACCTACAGCGAGGACTGGGATCTGCGCGGCGTGGCCGAAGACGTGGAACTGCTCTACAGCGTGGGCCGTTCAGTCGCCGACAGCGAAAGCTGGCCCGAGTGGTATGAAGGCAACGAGTTCCGTGCCATCCGAGAGAAGAGCAGGCAGTAAAGGCCTCCTGTCGTCCCGGCCTGAGCGTCAGCGAAGAGCCGGGACCTCGCAATTGCCAGTCCGGCACGGGCCAGCTCAATGCCCCCGGAAGTGTGCGAGGCCCCGGATAGCCGCCTTGCGGCTTCCGGGGCGACAGTCATTCCGTATTCGGTGAATTCGGTGTTTTCCGTGGTTCCAATATGTTTTCACGCCCGCCCGACGTCGCTGTCCTGCGGCGAGTGCAGATACTCGCTCTCTTCGGCCGACTGCATGACCTGGTCGATCAGTTCCTCGACGCGCTCGCGCGCAGTGGTCAGGTCGTCGTCGGACGGCACCGGCGATTCGGGCTGATGGGAATAGAGCCAGAAGTGCACGGCGCCGGCGATCAGGCCGTCCGCCAGCGCCCAGGGGTCGACATCCGGGTTGTCGGCGGCAAGCCGGTTACCCAGGTCGACCACGGCGTCGGCGGCTTCGTCGAACAGCCTGTCGTCATTATTGGACATCGGTGATCCTCCGGTTTCTTTTACTACAGTCAGTCGGCGTGGTGCAGCCGTTCCACATCGGTTGAGGCGAGCGCTTCTTCGGCAAGCTTCTCGCCCAGCGTGATCACCTCGGATGCGCGATGAAATTCGTGCACGAAGCAGGTGTTCTTCGGAATGCTGATCATGATATCCGAGCGGAAGATGGCCATGTGATGGCGGGCGATGGCCGCTTCCATTGTGTCCAGCGCGCGCATCATCACGGCCATCAGACCCGGGCGTTCGTCCTTTTCGTTCCGTTCGCTGTCGCGCCAGCCATTCATGAATTCCCGGACCCGCATGAGCATGCTGTCGTCATCGTCGGATTCCTCCCGCTGCTGTTCCAGCGGCGGGGGGTGGACGGCCGGCGCATTGACGTCGACGACAACCACCAGGTCGTTGATGGTGCGCAAGGTCGGCGCGATGGGAACCGGGTTGAGAATGCCGCCGTCGATCAGGGTGCGCCCGCGGTACTCGTGCGGCGCGAAAACGCCGGGAATCGCGATGGAAGCGCGAATCGCGTCGAACAAGGGGCCCCGGTCCAGCCAGACTTCACGGCCCCGGTCCAGATCCACGGCAACGGCCGTGAATTCGGTCTCCAGGTCCTCGATGTCATAGTGGCCAATCAGGTCGGCCAGCTTGTTGATGATCTTGCGGCCGCGGATCAGGCCACCACCGGAAAAGCTCCAGTCGACCAGTGCCAGGATGTCCGACTGCTCGAGCCCGCAGACCCATTCCTCGTAGGCGTCGAGACGCCCGGCAGCATGGATGCCGCCGACCAGGGCCCCCATGGAGGAGCCGGCGATATGCCGGATCTCGAGGCCGGCCTTTTCGAGCGCGCGAATCACGCCGATATGGGCCAGGCCGCGGGCACCGCCCGAGCCCAGCACCAGAGACACGCTGCGGCCGGCCAAGGGCTTGTTGTCGGTAGTCATTGGTCGGATTCTAGCGCATCCATATCAGCACTGAGGATTTCGCGCTCATTCAGCCGGCACATCGAAGGCCTGTCGAACCCAGGCCAGGTAGTGCTGGTCCGTGGATACGACCTTGCCGGGGGAGTCGGAAAGCTTGACCACCGGTTGACCGTTGCACTCGGTCATCTTGATGACGATGTTGACCGGCTTCACGCCGGTGTCGTGGGTCAGGTCGGTGCCGATCCCGAATGAGACGTTGATGCGGTCACGAAATCGCTCCCAGATTTCGGCGGCCCGAGGAATCGTCAGCGAGTCGGAAAAAATCAGGTTGCGCGATTTCGGATCGATCCGGTTCTCCCGATAGTGTTCGATCATGGCTTCCCCCCATGCCATCGGGTCCCCCGAGTCCTGTCGGGCGCCGTCGAATAGCTTGCAGAAGTACATGTCGAAATCGCGCAGGAAAGCTCTGAGACTGTAGGTGTCCGACAGGGCGATGCCGAGATCGCCGCGGTACTCACGCGCCCAGACCTCGAAAGCGAAGCGCTGGGTCTCGGCCAGCCTGGGTCCCAGCGCCTGGCAGGCCTGGATGAATTCGTGCGCCATGGTGCCGATGGGCACCAGCCCGAGTTCCTTGGCCAGGCGGACGTTGCTGGTGCCGCGGAAGCTCCCGGGGACTTCGGAGGCGAACGTCTCGATGACTTCGTCGTGCCACTCGCGCGAGAATCGGCGGCGGGTGCCGAAGTCCGCAAAAACGAACTCTTCGGGCTCGTCGAGGGCCTTGACCTGCTCGATCTTTTGCTCCAGGCGCTCTCGCCCTTTCTTCAGTTCGTGATCCGGCCAGGCATGGCGGCTGTAGAGCTCGCTGATAATGGCCAGCACCGGCACTTCGAACAGGATGGTGTGCAGCCAGGGTCCGCGAATCCGGATCGTGAGCTGCCCGTCGTCCTCCCCGATCTCGACAAAGCGCGACTGCAGGTGGAAAAGTCGCAGGAACTCAATGAAGTCCGACTTCATGTAGCGCAGGCTGCTGAGGAAATTCAGCTCCTCGGGTCCGAGCTTGAGCGAGCAAAGGTGCTCGATCTCCCGTTCAAGGTCCTGACGGATGGGGCTCAGGTCGACGCCCTCGCTGCGGCACTTGAACTGGTACTCCACTTCGGCGCCGGGAAACTGATGCAGCACCGCCTGCATCATCGAGTACTTGTAGATGTCGGTGTCGAGCAGCGATTCAATGATCATGCCGGCTGCTCCACATCGTCACAGCTATCGATGAACTCGATGCCAGTCTGCTCCATCTCTTCGAGTGCCTGGCCGATGCTTTCATCCGCGATACCGCGGCAGGCGCCCCGGTTGAGAATGACCTGGAGCCCGGCCTGCTGAAGTTGCCGTGCGGTCGCCCAGACGCAGAAATCAGTGGCCAGGCCGCCCACCAGCACGTGGCTGACCTCACGCGCCCGGAGCCACTCGATGACGCCAGTGCTCATTTTCTCGGCGATGTCGTGGTAGCAGGCGCCATAAGGGTGCATGTCCAGCTCCACGCCCTTCCAGACGAAGAAATCGTAATCGGCCGGGCGGGGCAGGCCGGGAACGAGCTTGAAGCCCTCGGTGCCGGGGACGGCGTGGACCGGCCAGTGTTCCTCGACATTGTCGCCATCCACGCCGGGCCTGCCGATCTTCTGGGGGATGTCCGTGACCCACACGGCCTTCGGGTTGTGGGCGTCCTTCGACCCGAGCCGGAAGGCGGCAAAGCCGGCCTGACGGTTGAGCTCGGGGCCGATGGTGTCGCCTTCGTCGACCGGTAGTTCATCCGGGCACAGCGGCGTGAACGTGCGTTGAGCGTCGACGTCGAAGCTTGCAACATATTGTTTCTCGGGGAGCTTCATAAATTTTTGTCGTCGAGTCGCCTATTCGTTCAGATGCGGTCGAGCATGCCGAATGCCAACCTCTGGTTCGCCCTGTCGCCCCTGAAATCGCGACGCGACTGTCCGGGGTCTCACACATTTCGGCTGGTGCTACGCCAGAGTCGTACCCGGTGATGCTTGCGAGGCCCCGGGTATCGGCTTACGCCGATTCCGGGGCGACACTGGATTGAAGGCGCCGATCAGCCGCTTAACGATGCACTGGCCTCGGGGATGGCCTCGAACAGCTCGTGCTGGCTGTCGGAATAGTCGACCGGGCAGTCGATGAGATGGACGCCGGGACGATCCAGGCACTCGCGCAGGAGTTCGTCCAGATGAGCGGGGGATTCCGCCCGGTAGCCGCTGGCACCGTAGCTGTCGGCGTAACGCACGAAGTCCGGATTGCCGAAGTCCAGTCCAAAGTCTGCCAGCCCCATGTCCTGCTGCTTCCACTTGATCATGCCGTAGGCGTCGTCGCGCAGGAGCAGGATGACCAGGTCGAGTCCCAGCCGCACCGCCGTTTCGACTTCCTGGGAATTCATCATGAAGCCGCCGTCGCCGCATACCGCCAGGACCTTGCGTTCCGGATGGACGAGGCGGGCAGCCATGGCGACCGGCAACCCTGCGCCCATGGTTGCCAGGGCGTTGTCGAGCAACAGGGTATTGGGTCGCGTGGTGCGATAGTTGCGGGCAAACCAGACCTTGTAGAGGCCGTTGTCCAGGCTGACGATGCCGTCCTCGGGCATGGCGTCGCGCACGGCGTGAACGACCCGCCGGGGATGGACCGGGAAACCGTCCAGGTCGCGACCACGATCCAGGTCCTCGAGCATGGCTGAGCGGACTCTGTGGGCGAACTTGAAATCCCAGTGATCCTGGACGGTGATTTTCTCGTCGATCTGCCAGACGGCGTTGGCGATATCACCGGTGACTTCGAGTTGCGGGAAGTAGACCGGGTCGACTTCCGCGCTGAAGAAGTTGACGTGAATGACGGTACGCCGCCCCTCACGCATGAAAAACGGCGGCTTTTCGACCACATCGTGGCCGATGTTGATGATGCAGTCGGCGCGCTCGATGACCCGGTGAGCATAGTCGTCTTCCGACAGCGCGGCGGTGCCCATCCAGCAGTCGGTTTCCCCGACCACGCCCTTGCCCATCTGCGTGCTGACGAACGGTATACCCGTGTGGTCGATGAAGCGCCGCAACATGCGCGCGGTCAGCTTGCGGTTGGCGCCGGCGCCGATCAGCAGGAGCGGGTGCCGGGCCTTCTCGATCGCCTCGACGGCAGCGTTGACGGCCTTTTCCTCGGCCACGGGGCGGCGGTGCATGCTGGCCTTGATCGGCAACTCATCGGTCTCTTCCTCGCAGATGTCCTCGGGCAGCTCCAGGTGGGTGGCGCCGGGGCGTTCCTCGGCGGCCTGGCGAAAGGCCTCGCGCACGCGCGACGGGATGGTCGCCGCCGACACGATCTGCCGCGTGTAGCGGGTGACCGGCCGCATCAGATCGACCACGTCGATGATCTGGAAATGGCCCTGCTTGGATGTCTTGATTGGCTTCTGGCCGGTGATCAGTACCAGCGGCATGGCACCCAGCTCAGCGTAGGCAGCGGGTGTGATCAGGTTGGTCGCGCCGGGGCCGAGGGTCGACAGGCAGACGCCCGGCTTGCCGGTCAGCCGTCCGTAGCAGGCGGCCATGAATCCGGCACCCTGCTCGTGACGGGTGACGATCAACCGGATACTCGATCCGCGTAGCGCCTCGAGCAAGGCCAGGTTTTCCTCGCCGGGAACCGCGAAGACGTAGTCGACGCCTTCGTTTTCCAGGCACTTGACGAAAAGTTCTGCAGCATTCATGGGGTTATGGTGCCCCATTGGGTGTGAATGTGCCACCTCGCTTGTCTGCCACGCGGGGTGATGGCGGGCGGTTCATCCACTTTCCTGTCGCTGGGGCGCTTGGAGACACCGAACGCGGTGCGGGCTTCGACACTTCAAATGCTGTTTCGCCCGGCCTGCTTCGCAGGCTCTTGCGGCGAGTTACTTTTTTCTCGCGCGAAAAAAGTAACCAAAAGCGCGCTTGAAAGATTGCGGATGCGCCGCAGGACTTATCAGACGTGCGGGCTTCAGGATTTTGCCTGCGTCTTCGCTCCTGATTGGTCGAATTGGGTGGTGTCTTCGGTAAAAAGCGGGCGTAGCCCGCACCGAAACGGTACGACTTCGAAGAGGCCAACTTCCATTCACCGCGGGGCAGGATAAGGCTAAAGGGCCATAGCGTCGAGTGTGGGCGCCCTGGCGCCGCTGTTGGCATTTATCGAGGTCGGGGCAAGCGGTCGGGCCACGCCAAGCCTTGAATCGAAGCCTCAACGAATCCGGCCGGGCACGAGCGAAGCCCCAATCGTAATCCTGTGAAGCCACTTCGCCAGAAGGCTGCTGAGTCGAATCCGTCTGTCTTTTAAGCGCGTTTTTCGTGCCTTTTTTCGCGCATGAAAAAAGGTACCCGCCATCAGCCTGCGGAGCAGGCGGGCGGAACCGCCTTTGACTTGTCGAAGCCGGCACAGCGGCCTCGGGGCAACGAGCTGTTTGCCGACAGGGCATTGAAGGCGCCACCGCGAGAGCGCGCGAAGCGTGCCGGGCGAAACTGCCTTTGACTTGTCGAGACCCGCACGACTTGCGGCTTCTCACGCCAAACTAATGCTACCTTGCGCAGACCCATCCCGCTTGCAGCACACCCACTGCAGTGGCAATCTGATTGCATGGTCAGCAACGCCGATTACCGAGCCGCCTATCGGCAGGAGAACATCGGCCCGAATTATTCGGGCAGAGCGCACTTCGCATTTGTGCTGGTTTTTACCCTGGGCGGCATCGCCCTTTGTGCATGGCGCCTGGAGTCGGTCTCGGAGCTGGAATGGCTGGCGATTCCGCTGACCTTTCTCTATGCCAACCTGGTCGAGTATGTCGGTCATCGCTGGGTCATGCATCGAAAAGTGCCCGGGCTGGGCCTGATCTACAAGCGACACGCCGGCCAGCACCACCGTTTCTTTACCGACCAGCACATGGCACTGGAGGGCTGGCGGGATTGCCGGGCGGTACTTTTCCCGGCCGTGCTCATGGTGTTTTTCTTCGGGGGGTTCGCTTTGCCGAGCGGCCTGTTGCTGGCCTGGTTGGCCTCGGCCAATGTTGCCTGGCTGTTTGTGGCCACCGCGCTGGGCTACTACCTCAACTACGAACTGCTGCATCTCGCCTATCATCTGCCCGAGGAGTCGAGGCTGTTGCAGTTTCCCTTCCTGCGCCGTCTGCGCCGCCTGCACCACCGCCATCACGACACGACCCTGATGACGGACAAGAACTTCAATATCACCTATCCGATCGGCGACTGGCTGTTTGGTACCCGGCTCTGAATGCTGGTCACCGCGCCATTCTTGTTGTCGTCCCGGCCTCCGAGCCGGGACCCCGCACGCCGGGTGTCTGTACGGCCTGACTGAGTGCCGCCGGATGTGTGCGAGGTCCCGGATAGCCGCGTTGCGGCTTCCGGGACGACAGAGGGTATCTATTCCAGCGCCTGAATGAACGCGTCGGCTTCGGCGATGGCCTCGTTCATGGCCTCGATCAGCGCGCGGGTGTCGGACTCGATGCTGTCGAGTTCGTCTCTGAGTGCGGAGATGGCCCGGGCGTTGAGGTTGTGCTTGAGAAACAGCACCTGGTCCTGGAAGGCCTGCAGCACCGGTTCCATTGTCGCCTCGGCTCGCTCCATGGCGGTGATCATGCGCTCGTAGCGATCCTGCGTTTCCTGCAGCAGTTTGGCCGAGCGGCGGCGGAGGTCCACGCTCTCGTAGTCGTCGAGTTCTTCCGACCATTCGTCGAACAGGTCCTCGGCCACGTCGCGGACTTCATCGATGCGTTCGCGTACTTGGTCGGCATCCCTGACGCTCCGCTGGTAGGCGCCGTCGAGGCGGTCGTAGAGATCTTCCAGTTCACGGCCGTCGAAAGCCACCGTGGCCCGGAACTGTTCCAGGGCGGAGGAGAACTGTTCCTTGGCGTCGTCCTGCGCGTCGCGGGCCGATTCGACCCGGCCGGACAGGATGTCGCGCTTTTCCACGCCAAAGGCTTCTAGCGTACGGTACTTGACGGTTTGGCAGCCGACCAGCGTGGCTAGCGCGAGAAGCAGCGCCAGGGCGGCCTGCATTGGAAATCGGATTACCGGGCGCATGAACTACTCCGATGGATTCATTGATCGCATTCTAACCGGTGTTCTCAGAATGTCGTCCCGGCCCTGAGTCGGGACCCCGCAAGTTTCCTTTCTGCACGGGCCCACTCATTGCCGGCCGAGATGTGCGAGGCCCCGGACAGGTGCTTCGCACCTTCCGGGACGACACGCGGTCAACCCTCCTGCGAGGCGACCATGCCGGTGCGTTTGCGCCCCAGGATGCGCTGCATGAAGTGGACTAAGTCATCGCCGATCAGGTAGAGAATCGGGATCAGGCCCAGCGTGATCACCGTGGCGAAGAGAATGCCGAAAGCCAGCGAGGTTGCCATCGGAATGACGATCTGGGCCTGCAGGCTGGTCTCGAAGAACACGATCGGTGCCAGGCCCAGGAAAGTGGTCGCCGAGGTCAGGATGATCGGGCGGAAGCGCGCGCGGGCGGCCTTGATGGCCGCATCGATGCGCGATTCGCCGGCGCGGCGATGGCGGTTGACGAAGTCGACCAGGATCAGGCTGTCGTTGACGACCACGCCCGCGAGCGCGACGATACCGAAGAAGCTGAGCATGCTGATCGGGATGCCCAGCAACAAGTGCCCGACAACGGCGCCGACCATGCCGAAGGGAATCACCAACATGATCATCAGTGGCTGCAGGTAGGAGCGCAGCGGCACGGCGAGCAGGGCATAGATCAGGAACAGGGCGAATAGCGTACCGAGCAGGAGTTCCTGCGCGACCTCCTGCTGGCTGCGTGTTGCCCCCGAGATCCGATAGTCGACGCTGGGGTAGCCGGCCAGGATCTCGGGCAGATGCGTTTCGCGCAGTTCGCTCGTGATGCGGCCGGGTTCGGCGACTTCCTTGTCGACCCGGGCGGTAACGCTGATCGAGCGCTCACGGTCGAAACGGCGAATGACCGAGGGACTGCTGCCGGACTTGACTTCGGCGACTGCTCCGAAGGGCACTTCCGTGCCGTCGGGCGTGCGGATGCGCATGTCTTCCAGGTAGCCCTCCGAGGTGCGCTGCTCGCGCGGGTAGCGGACCATGACGCGCACGTCGTCCTGGCCGCGCTGAATGCGCTGGACTTCCTCGCCGAAGAAGGCCTGGCGGACCTGGCGCGCGAGGTTCTGCTGGCTCATGCCCAACGCCTCGGCCTCGGGCTTGATGTCGAGCTGCAGCTCCCTGAGGCCGCCCTCGAAGGAGTTGCGTACGTCGTAGGTACCTTCGTAGGCGTTTACGCGGCTTTCGAGTTCGGCCGCGGCGGCTTCGAGCTGGCCGAGATTGTTGCCGACGAGCTGGAAGGAAATATCCGGTCCGCCGCCGCCCGGGCCGCCGCCGGCGTTGCCGATGCGCAGGCCGCGCGCGCCGGGGATCTGGCCGACCGCGTTGCGCCATTCGCGCTCGAGTTCGGTGATCGTGACCGGGCTGTCTTCGTTCTTGGTCAGTTCGATGAGCATGCCGCCGGTCGTGTCCGAGCCCGACCAGGCGAAGACGGTCCGCACGATGTCCTCCTCAAGGCCGTATTCTTCGCGCAGCTTCCGGTCGGTGCTTTCCAGTTTTTCGGCCAGCAGGTCCATGTTGGCGTGGGTGACGTAGGCCGGCGTGCCCTCGTTCATCTCCAGGTCGACCTGCATGAAGTCGCCAGCGAAGTCGGGGAAGAACACCACGCGCATCAGGCCGCTGACGATCAGCCCCAGCGACAGGATCAAGACGGAGATGAAGCCCGCCAGCGCCAGATAGCGGTTGCGCAACAGCACGCCCAGCGACGGCAGGTAGAAGCGGTCGATGAAGGTGTAGAGACCGTCGGAAAAGCGCCTCTGGAAACGGATGAAGCGGTTGGTCGTGTCCGGCTCGTGTTTCTTGACGCGCATATGCGCCAGATGGGCTGGCAGGATCAGCTTGGACTCGACCAGCGACATGAACAGGCAAAGCACCACGACCCAGCCGATGGCGGCGAAGAACTGGCCGGAGATGCCGGAGATCATCAGGATCGGCAGGAAGGCGGCGATGGTCGTCAGCACCCCGAAGGTGGCCGGGATGGCCACCTTGTAGACACCCTTGACCACGTTGTCCACCGAGTGACCGTGGTTGCGGATCTCGGTATAGGCCGACTCGCCCATGACGATGGCGTCGTCGACCACGATGCCCAGCACCACCAGGAAGCCGAACAGGCTGATCAGGTTGATGGTCACGCCGAAGGCCGGCAGCATCCACAGCGCGCCCAGGAAGGCGACCAGCAGGCCGACCATCACCCAGAAGGCGAGCTTCAGGCGCAAAAACAGCGTGAGAATGAGAAAGACCAGGATCGCGCCGGCGACGAGGTTCTTGCCCATCATCTCCATGCGGCCCTGCAGGTAGTAGGAGATGTCCGCCCACCAGTCGACGCTGATGCCGGACGGCAATTCCGACTGTTTTTCGGCGATGTAGTCGCGCACGGCCTGGGAAACGGCCAGCGCGTTCTGCTCGCCCACGCTGAGCACGCGAATGGCGTTGGCCGGCTGACCGTTATGGCGGGAGTAGCGCGCGCGTTCGACGAAGCCGTCGTCGATATTGGCGATATCCCGCAATAGGATTTTCGAGCCGTCGGGGTTGCTGCGCACGACGATTTCCTCGAAATCCCGACCGACGTAGGCCTGGCCGACGGTTCTGAGCAGAACGTCGCCGCCCGCGGTCTCGATGCGCCCGCCGGGCAGATCGAGGGACGATTCGCGGATCGCCTGCGCCACCTCGCTCAGGGTCAGGTCGTAGGCGCGCAGCGTTTCCTCGCGCACCTCGATGCTGATCTCGTAGTCGCGCGTGCCCACCAGTTCCGCTCGGGTGACCGGGGGCAGGGCGATGATTTCGTCGCGGATCTCGCGGGCGGCCTCCTTGAGCGTGCGCTCGCCGACGTCGCCGAAAACCGAGACCCAGATGACCTGCTGCGTGAAGGTGTCGCGCTGGTAGATGGGGCGTTCGGTTTCGGCCGGGAAGGTCGATATGGAATCCACACGGGTCTTTATCTCGTCGAGCACTTCGAGCACGTCGTAGTCCTGGTCGACTTCGACCTGCACGCTGCCCGAACCCTCACGACCGGTCGATACGATCTCCTCGATGCCTTCGAGGTCCTGAATCGCCTCCTCGATCTTGATCAGCACGCCCTGTTCGACATCGCGCGGTGTGCCGCCGCGGTAGGGCACGGTGACCGTGACATAGTTGGTCTCGATCTGCGGCTGGATTTCCTTGGTGATCGTGAACGCGGTGACTATGCCGCCGACGAGCAGGCACAGCATCAGCAGGTTGGCCGCCACCGAGTTGTGGGCGAACCAGGCAATGATGTTGCCGTACCAGTTGCGTTCGAGGCTCATTGCGCGTCCTCCTCTTGCGCGGCGACTTCCTGCTTCGTGCCTTGATCCTCTTCCTGTGCGGGCAGGATGCGCAGTGCGGGTTCGTCCGAGCCGGACTCGCGAACGTTGAGCTTGCTGCCGGCAATCGGCGCGGCGATGGCGGTGGTGATGACGCGCTCGCCGGGCTCGATGGAATCGGCCAGGTAGACGCGTTGGGGCGTCGAACGCACGACGTTGACCTTGCGGATTTCCAGTCGATCGTCTTCATCCGCGATGAACAGCCGGTTGTCGTCCCGCAGGGCCTCGCGCGGCAACTCCATCAAGCCCGCCGCCGATCGCCCGCGAATTTCGGCCTGCACGTAGGTGCCCATGGGCAGGGGTACGCTGCGGTCTTTTACGAGCAGGCCGTAGGGGTCCTCGATGCGGGCTACGGCATAAGTCAGGCGGCTGGTTTCATCGACCACGCCTTCGGTGCGCACGATTTCGCCCGTCCAGCTGCCGCGCTCGCCGCTGACATCGGCGTAGAAGCGAACGGTCGGCGTGGGCTGGTCGTTTCGTCCGGGCTTCGGCAGGTTCACGAATGCCAGGTCGCGGTCGGGCAGTGGAAGCCGAACCTCGGCGACGTCCACGGCAAAGGCCCGCCCCAGGGTCGTGCCGGCACTCACGTACTGGCCGATATTGACCGAGCGCTCGCGCACCATGCCGTCGTAGGGCAGGGAGATGCGCGTGCGCTCGAGGTTGCGCTCGGCCCGGGCCAGGTCCGCCTCGGCGGCCTGCACGGCGGCTCGCGCCTGTTCGAGCTGCGGAATGCGCAGCACCAGTGGCGGTGGTTCACCCTCATTGCCGTGCAGCTTGCGCCAGTCGCGCCGTGCCTGGTCCGACCGTGCCTGCTCGTCCGACAGGCGGGCACGCGCCGCGGCCAGGTCGGCCTCGGCCCGTTTGACTGCCGTTTTGTAGTCGCTCGGGTCGATCTCGACCAGCACCTCGCCGGCACGGAAGAATCCACCGGCGACGAAGGCATCCGAGATTCGATTGACCTTGCCGCTGACTTCGGGCACCAGCGTGGTCTGCGTGCGCGGCTGAACGGTGCCCTGAGCAGCCACGATGAAGTGGTCTCCGGCCTTCTCGGCGGGGATCGTGTCGACGAGCATGGCGGTTTCCACCGGCTCACGCTCGGGTGGCTCGGGGCGGTTGCTGGCCAGAATGACGACGACGATGATCGAGGCGACGACCAGCACCGGCGGCAGTGCGTATTTGAGGATTTTATTCATGGGGTTCGCGTGTCCCGGATCGCGATGTTCGTGCAATTGATTCCAGTGGCGGTCATCGTGCCATTTCCATCTTGCCCGACACACGTGCCAAAAGGCATGAATCGATCGTCATACCGACTGGAAAACCCTGCTGCCGACGCTATCCAGGGTGCTTTCGGGTAGACTGTCGCCGGTTTGCATTAGATTGGTCAATGAATCATCAAGTTCACATCAAAAAGCCCGAGGAAATCGAGGCCATGCGCGTCGCCGGCCAGCAGGCTGCGAGCGTCCTGGCCCTGCTGCGCGAACATGTTCGTCCTGGCGTGACCACCGGCGAACTCGACCGCATCGCGCACGAGTACATCGTCGACGAGCTCGGCGCCGTGCCGGCGCCGCTCGACTACAAGGGCTTCCCGAAATCGATCTGCACCTCGGTCAACCACGTGGTCTGCCACGGCATTCCCGGTGACAAGAAGCTCAAGGACGGCGATATCCTCAATATCGACGTTACCGTCATCAAGAACGGTTGGCACGGCGATACGTCCAAGATGTTCCATGCCGGTGAACCGTCGGTGAAGGCGCGCCGTATCTGCGACGTGGCGCACGAGGCACTAGTTCGCGGGATCGAAACGGTGAAGCCGGGCGCGACGCTGGGCGATATCGGGCACGCGATCCAGCAGTACGCCGAGGGCGAGCGCTGCTCGGTGGTGCGGGAATACTGCGGCCACGGCATCGGCCGGGGGTTTCACGAGGCACCACAGGTCCTTCACTACGGCCGGCCGGGCCAGGGCATGGTGCTCGAGCCGGGCATGACCTTCACGATCGAGCCGATGATCAACCTCGGCAAGCGTCACACCAAGCTGCTGCCGGATGGATGGACCGTGATCACCCGTGATCGCAGCCTTACCGCCCAGTGGGAACACACCCTGGCGGTGACCGACGACGGTTACGATGTCCTGACGCAGCTGCCCGACGATCCGCTGTGACCGAGCGATTGAGCGCAGTTCCGGCCACCCGCGACTGCCTCGACCTCGCGGCGCTGGACGCACTGGATGCCGACCCCGATACCCTCAGCGCTGCGCTGGGCCGGGCGCGCGAGCATGCCGACGCCGAACTGAGCCGCCAGTTCGCTGACGGTACGGATATCCGCGACCTGGTCCAGGCCCGGGCCTGGGTGGTCGAGCGGCTCATCCTCACCGCCTGGGATCGGCTGGCCCCGTCCGACAGCGGGCTCGAGCTGTGCGCAGTTGGCGGTTTCGGGCGTGGTGAACTGCACCCGCACTCCGACGTCGACCTTCTGATACTGCTGCCGGACGATGACGATCCGGACGCCGGGGCGCTCGAGCAGTTCATTCAGGTGCTGTGGGACGCGGACCTGCATCCCGGGCAGAGCGTCCGAAGCGTCGATGGATGCGTCGAGGAGGCGCGTGCGGATGTCGGCGTGGCGACCAACCTGATGGAGTCGCGCCTGATGGCCGGCGAAGGCCGGCTGTATCGGCAGATGCGCGAGCGGACCGATGCCCCCGCGCTGTGGCCGGCCGATGAATTCTTCTCGGCCAAGCTCGAGGAACAGGACGACCGCCACGAGCACTTCGAGGACACCGTCTACAACCTCGAGCCGAACCTCAAGGAAGGACCAGGCGGGCTACGCGACATGCAGATGATCGCCTGGGTGACGCGCCGCCATTTCGGCACGTCGACTCTGCACGGCCTGGTCGAGCATGGTTTTCTGAGCGAGCGCGAGCATGAGGACCTGGTGGCTTCGCGCGAACACCTGTGGCGCCTGCGCTGGGCACTGCACGAGACGGCCGGCCGCGCGGAAGAGCGCCTTCTATTCGAATATCAGCGTCGGCTGGCCGAGACCTTCGGCTACGGCGACTGCAGCGAGAGCAACGAGCCGGTCGAGCGCTTCATGCAGGTCTATTACCGCAATGTGATGCAGCTGGAACGGCTCAACGAGCGGCTGCTGCAGAGTTTTGACGAGGAGTTGCTGGCCGGGCGCCGCCACCTCCCCTCGGCCGATATCGATGAGCACTTTCGAATCCATCACGGCTACCTCGAGCTCAAGGATCCGCACGCCCTGGTCCAGCATCCTGCGCTGATCATGCGCATGTTCCTGGTGCTCGCCGATCATCCGGACGTGCGCGGCGTTCGGGCCACCACCATTCGCATGGTGCGCGAGCATCTCTACCTGATCGACGATGATTTTCGCCGGGATCCGGAAATCCTCAACTGCCTGCTGGCCCTGCTGCGCCGCGAGCGCCTGGTCTACAGCCAGCTCGCGCGCATGAACCGCTATGGGGTGCTGGCCGCATTGTTGCCCGAGTTCGCCCAGATCACCGGGCGCATGCAGTTCGACCTGTTCCACGTCTACACGGTCGACCAGCACACCCTGTTCGTGATTCGCAACCTGCGACGCTTTGCCTACGCCAAGCACCCGGATCGCTTCAACCACGCCATCGAGATCTTCAAGCATATCGAACGTCCGGAAGTGCTCTACCTGGCCGCGCTCTTTCACGATATCGCCAAGGGCCGGGGCGGTGATCATTCCGAGCTGGGTGCCGAGGATGCCAATGGCTTCGTCGATCGTCTCGAAATGGCGGATGCCGATCGCGACCTTGTTGTCTGGCTGGTGCGCCAGCACCTGTTGATGTCGCGGACCAGTCAGCGCGAGGATATTTCCGATCCGGAGGTCGTCAACGCGTTTGCCGAAACGGTGGGTGATCAGCGCCATCTCGATCATTTGTTTGTCCTGACCGTGGCCGATATCGCCGCGACCAGTCCCCGGCTGTGGAATTCGTGGAAGGACAGCCTGCTGTGGGAGCTCTACGTGGCTACGACCGAAGCCCTGCGCCGCGGGCTCGAGCACCCCGTCGATCGCCAGGCGAGCCTGGACGAGACCCGCAGTGAAGCGCTCGCGCTGCTGCAAGACCTGGACGTGAATCCCGAAACCGTCGAGGATTGCTGGCGGTCGTTGCCGGACCGGGCTTTCCTTCGTTTGGACGCCGAACAACTGGTCTGGACGACGCGGGAAGTATTGGGCAGCCAGTCACTGCCGCTGGTGGCATGCCGAAGGCTGGAAGACAAGGGCATCAGCGAGATCTTCGTGCACGCCGGGGATTTCGCCGGCCTGTTCGCGGTCGTGGCGCGTGAACTCGACCGCATGCAGCTCAACGTCATGGGTGCTCGCGTGATCACCACCGACGACGGCAAGAGCTGGGATATCTTCCAGGTCATGGACTCGCATAACCAGCCCCTGTACGACTCGGATGCCGAACGCCTGAGGCATTCCCTGGTCGATCAGCTCGACGCACGTGAGGTTCGCCCGCTGCCGCCAAGACCGGTGCCGCGCCGGCTCCAGCCCTTCATGGGGCGCTCCGAGATCAAACTGTCGGCCGGCGACGGCGTGACCGACCTGGAAATCGCGGCCACCGATCGCCCGGGCCTGCTGTCGGCCATCGCCGAAGCCCTGGTTGCCCACGGCCTGCGCCTGCACGACGCCCGCGTGGCCACCTTCGGCCAGCGCGTGGAAGACGTGTTTACCATCACCGACGCCGACGGCCGGCCGCTCGACCGCGACGCCTGCGATCGGCTTGAGGGGGAGCTGCGGAAGCGGTTGGATGTGTGAAGGGTTCAGTGTTCAGGGTTCAGGAAATGAAGGGGTTCGGTGTTCAGGGTTCAGGGTTCGGGAAAAGAAAGCGTTCAGGCAACCAAGGGACTGCGCTATCCTGACTTCCGGAACCCCGAATCCCGAACCCCGAACCCTTATGTTGACCGATCTCGATAAACTCAAATCCGCCATCGAATCCGCCTGGGACCGCCGCGGCGATCTTTCGCCCGAGACGGCCGACGATGAACTGCGCGGGCAGATTGATACCTGCCTGCAGGGACTGGAAAATGGCGAGCTGCGCGTGGCCGAGCCCGGCTCGGACGGCGACTGGCAGGTCAACGGCTGGCTCAAGCAGGCCATCCTGCTGCATTTTCGTCTCACGCCCAATCGCGTGATGGCAGGCGGCGTCAGCAACTACTTCGACAAGGTCGATCTGCGTTTCACCGACGAGGGCGACTCTCCGGAGAAGTGCGGTGCTCGGGTGGTGCCGACGGCGACCGTCCGACGCGGGGCGCATATCGGCGACGACGTCGTGCTCATGCCCAGCTACGTCAATATCGGTGCCTACGTCGGCGCCGGCAGCATGATCGATACCTGGGCGACGGTGGGCTCCTGTGCCCAGATCGGATCGGGTGTGCATCTTTCCGGCGGTGCAGGCATCGGCGGCGTGCTCGAACCCCTGCAGGCCAATCCCACGATCATCGAGGACGGCTGCTTCATCGGCGCGCGCTCGGAAGTGGTCGAGGGCGTGATCGTCGAGAAAGGCGCGGTGGTTGGTATGGGTGTTTTCCTGGGCCAGTCCACGCGCATCTACAACCGTGACACCGGCGAGATCACAACCGGTCGCGTGCCGGCCGGATCGGTTGTGGTGGCCGGCAGTCTCCCCGCCGAGGACGGCAGCTACAGTTTGTATGCGGCCGTTATCGTGAAGCAGGTCGATGAGAAGACCCGCTCGCGGACTTCGGTCAACGAACTATTGCGCGCCGCCCGCTGATCAGGTTTTAACCTCGCGTTCGCCGATGAACACGTAGTAGAGCAGGGGAATCAGCAGTACGGTCATCACGGTCGACACCGCCAGGCCGAAGATCAGCGAGATCGACAGGCCGTTGAAGATCGGGTCGGGCAGGATGAAGGCCGCACCCAGCATGGCCGAGATCGCGGTCAGCGCGATCGGTTTGAGCCGGACCACACCGGCCAGCACCACAGCGTCTTCCAGAGATTCGCCCTCGTCGAGCAACTGCCGGATGAATACCACCAGCAGGATGGAGTTGCGCACGATGATGCCGGCGAGCGCAATCATGCCGATCATGCTGGTGGCGGTGAATTCGCGCCCGAGCAGGGCATGGCCGGGCAGGATGCCGATCAGCGTGAGCGGAATCGGGGCCATGACGACCAGCGGGATCAGATAGGCGCGGAACTGCGCGACCAGCAGCAGGAAGATCACGAACACGCCCACGGCATAGGCGAGGCCCATGTCGCGGAAGGTCTCGTAGGTGATCTGCCATTCGCCGTCCCACTTCAGCGCCGGCGTGCCCGGCCAGTCGGGCTGCTTGATCCAGTACTGCGTTGGCGCGTTCGTCTGGTCGTAGAGCTCGGAGGCCAGGGCGAACATGCCGTAGAGCGGCGAGTCGATGTCACCGGCCATGTCGGCGGTGACGTAGGTGACCGGCAGCAAGTCCTTGTGCTGGATGATGCCCGGCCACTGCGATTGCTCGATGCGGGCCACGTCGGCCAGGCGGATCAATTCACCGTCGCGGCTCATTACCGGCAGCGACATCAGGGCGGCGGGCTGTGCCTTGTCGCCTTCGTCGAGGATGACGCGAATGGGCACGGCGTGCTTGGCGCCTGGGTCGCGCAGGTAGCTGACGTTGCGCTCGCCGAGGGAAACGGCCAGGGCGTCGACCACCTGGGCCTGGGAAATACCCAGGGTGGCCGCGCGGTGGCGATCAATCACCACTTGCCAGCGCTCCGTGGGTGCAGTGACGGTTGTGTCGATATCGACCAGGCCGTCGATGCCGGCCATTTGCGCGGCCAGCGATTGGGCCTGCTCCGCGCGCGCCTCGGGCGTGGGGCCGTAGACTTCGGCGACCACCGGCGAGAGCACCGGCGGGCCGGGCGGGACTTCGACGATCTTCACCGCCGCCCCGTGCCGCTTGCCGATTTCGGTCAGCGGGCCGCGCAGGTCGAGCGCGATTTCGTGCGACTGACGGTCCCGGTCCTCGACCAGGTTGATCTGCAGATCGCCATGGTAGGGCTCGCCCCTGAGATAGTACTGGCGGACCAGGCCGTTGAAGTTGATCGGCGAGGCGGTGCCGGCGTAGGCCTGCCAGTTGGTGACCGAATCGACGTCGGAGAGATAGTCGCCCATGGCCATCAGCACCCGCATGGTTTCTTCCATTGGCGTGTGTTCGGGCATGTCGACGACGACCTGCAGCTCCGACTTGTCGTCGAAGGGCAGCATCTTCAGTACCACCGCCTGGAATATCGGCAGCAGCATCACGAGCAGGGTGAGCCCCACGACGCCGCCGGCCAGCAGCCATCGATTCCTGCGCTTGTCGCCCAGGAAGGGGGTGAAAATCGACGAGAAGATGCGATGCAGGCGCGGGTTGATGCCCTCGATCGAGCTTTCTCTTCGTTCGACCGTGCTCTCCTCGGAGCCCTTGTCGCGACGGAGCAATCGTACGGCCAGCCAGGGGGCGACCACGAAGGCCACCACCTGCGAGAGCACCATGCCGGCGGAGGCGTTGATCGGGATCGGGCCCATATAGGGGCCCATCAGGCCGGTGACGAAGGCCATGGGAAGGAGGGCGGCCATGACCGTCAGGGTGGCCATGATGGTGGGGGTGCCCACCTCGTCGACTGCTGCCGGCACGATCTCCCGGATCGGTCGCTTCGAAATGCTGATGCGGCGGTGTACGTTCTCGACGATGACGATGGCGTCGTCGACCAGGATGCCGATCGAGAAGATCAGCGCGAACAGGGAAACGCGGTTGAGTGTGAAGCCCCAGGCCCAGGAAAACACCAGCGTCAGCAGCAGGGTAACCAGTACCGAGGTACCTACGATCAGCGCCTGGCGCCAGCCCATGGTGGCCAGCACCAGCAAGATAACGGCCACCGTTGCCGAGATCAGGTCGCGAATCAGCGAGCGGGCCTTGTCCGAGGCGGTCTCGCCGTAATTGCGGGTAACCAGCACCTCGGTGTTGTCGGGGATGACGCGGCCCTTCAGGGTGTCCAGGCGTGTTTTGACGGCATCGGCAATGTCGATGGCGTTCTCGCCCGGTTTCTTGGCCACGGCGAGGGTGACGGCCGGATAGATCTGCCCCTGGCCGTGCTCGCTGCCCGGGCCGAAGCCGAGCATGACGCTCTGGTCGGGCACCGTCTCGCCGCGGCGGACTTGGGCGACGTCGCCAAGGCGCACCGCCGTGTCGCCGTGCAGGCCGACGACCAGGCGCCGAACCTGCTCGGCGGTCTCCAGCAAGCTGCCGGGCTGCAGCGGAATGGACACGCCGTCGCGCACAATGCGCGATTCGCCGGCGGCGCTGTTGGCCGCCTGGATGGCATCACGAATATCGGCTAGGGTCAGTCCGTAGCCAGCCAGGCTGGCCGGGTCGAAGACCACGTCCACTCGGTCGGGAATGCCGCCGACGGTGTAGACGTCGCGCGTGCCGGGTACCCGTTTGAGCGCCACTTCCAGGGTGTGGGCCAGGCGGGTGAGTTCCTCGCCGGTCTGGCGCCGGTCCGGATCGTAGAGGGTGAGCGTGACGATCGGGACATCGTCGATGCCCTTGGGCTTGACCACCGGTTGCCCGGCCCCGAGATCGGCCGGGAACCAGTCGCTGTTGGAATAGACCTTGTTGTAAAGGCGGACCAGGGCATCCTGGCGGGGAATGCCCACCTCGAATTCGACGGTGATCACCGCCTGGCCCTGGCGGGAAGTCGAGTAGACGTGCTTGACGCCCGAGATCTCGTCGAAGATCTGTTCGCCGGGGTTGGTGATCAGAAATTCGACCTCCTCGGCGCTGGCGCCGGGGAAAGGCACGAAGACATCGGCCATGGTGACGTCGATCTGCGGCTCTTCCTCCTTGGGCGTGACGACCACGGCGAGCAAACCGGCAATAATGCCCACGGCAGCCAGTAGCGGCGTCAGGCGGGAATCCTGAAAGGCGCGTGCGATGAATCCGGACGGGCCCATGCTCGTCTGGTGTTCGCTCATTGTGACGCGTCCCGGGCGAAAATGGCCTCGGGGTCGAGCGCGACCTCTTCGCCTTCATCCAGGCCCGAAAGGACTTCCAGGCGGTCATCGTCGCGCGCGCCGATTCGGACCTGGCGCAGCCGGGGCTCGCCGGACTCGCCGCGTACGAACACGGCACGCAACTCGCTGCGCCGGAGCAGGCTATCTGCCGGAATCCAGAGCGCCTCTCGTCGCTCGACCGGCAGCATGACGCGTACGAGCTGGCCGGGGTAGACGCCCAGATCGCCGTTGTCGACGGCAATCCGGACGGTCACGCCGTGGCCGATCGTATCGGCGAAGGGGAACCGGGTGATCTTGCCGGTGGTGAGTTCACGGCCGCTGTCGAGCACGACCCGCAATTGGCTACCGTCACCGTCGATCCGGTCGATGTAGCGCTGCGGCACCGAGGCAACCGCGCGCAGCGGATCGAGCGCGAAACCGCTCAGCAGGGGCTGGCCCGGACGAACGGATTCGCCGATTTCGACATGACGGGCCGTAATAATGCCGCCGTAGGGCGCGGTCACGCGCGTGTAATCGAGTTGCTCATTGGCCTCTTCGATGGCGCTGCGCGCTCGCGCCACGCGTGCGCGAGCGGCGCTGAGCGCGTTTCGGGCCTGGTCCAGGTCGGACTGGGATGCGACGCCGCGCTCTGCTAACGGTTCGATGCGCTCGTAGCGCTGGCGGGCGTCCTCGAGACCGGATTCGGTTTCTTCCAGGTCGGACCGGGCTTGCTCGAGCCGGGCGCGCTGCTCCGTGTCATCCAGTCGGGCGATGAGTTCCCCGGCCTCCACGACGTCATCCACGTCATAGGGCAGCGCGACGACGGTTCCGGCGGTTTGTGCCGAAACGGTACTTTCCTGAACGGCCTCGATCACGCCGTCGAGCCGCACTGATTCGACCAGGCTGGCCCGCTCCACCGGCACCCATTCAACGGCGCCGGCCGGTGGCGACAGCGACGCGAACCCTGTGACTACGGCGGCCATGACAATCAAACGCGCTTTCATGACATTCCCCATGATTCCGATTCTATTATATTAGCATAATGCGATATAATGTCGCCAGTCCGCATTCCAATGAGGCGTATGCTGCGCGTTCACTTGAGCTTCACCCGGCCTGCTCCCACATCCATTTCATGATCGACGTTTACGGTATCGGAAATTGCGACGCTTGTCGCAGGGCGTGCAAGTGGCTCGAGCAGTCCGGGCGGGCCTATCGCTGGCACGATCTCCGCACCGACGGCATCGACGAGTCGACGCTCCGGGGCTGGATCGATGCCGTCGGGCTCGAAAAGCTGGTCAATCGGCGTTCGACGACCTGGCGAAGCCTCGATGAGAACGATCGGGCGCGTGCATTGGACGGGGGCGCTGCCCCAGCGCTTCTTCTTCGTCATCCCACGCTGATCAAGCGCCCGGTTTTCGAACTGGCTGAGGCGGTAATGGTCGGCTTCACCGATTCGGTCAAGCGCGCACTGTAGACTGTCAGGCATGGATGCAATGGCCGCGCGCCCTCCGTTGAGTACCGTCACCCGCGAGCAGCGTGAAGCCCGCGAGGAATGGCTCTCGCCGTTGGCCACCCGCTCCAGCGCGAGCCGGGGGCGAGCGCGGGAAGAGGCACCCGACCCGTACCGCACGGAATTCGAGCGGGATCGCGACCGGATTCTGCATTCCAAGGCTTTCCGGCGGCTGAAGCACAAGACGCAGGTATTCATCAATCCGGAAGGCGACCATTTCGTCACTCGCATGTCGCATACCCTGCAGGTGACACAGGTCGCCCGCGCAATATCGGCTGCCCTCGGGCTCAATGAAACCCTGACCGAAGCGATCTGCCTGGCGCACGACTGCGGCCACACACCCTTCGGTCACACGGGTGAGGCGGCGCTTTCGGACTACATCGACGATGGCGAGTGGTTGCACTCGGAGCAGGGCGTGCGCATTTTCCGGGTGCTCGAACCGCGCAACCTGAGCTGGGAGGTGCTCGACGGAATTCGCGCCCACACCTGGCGGGTCAAGCCGCCGCCGCATACGCCGGAGGGCTGGGTCTGTCGTTATGCCGATCGCATCGCGTATCTCAATCATGACCTTCAGGACGCTCTCCGCGCCGGTGTGATCAGGACTTGCGACGTACCGTCCGAGGTCATCGATGTGCTGGGCCCATTGGAAGGCCGCAGCTGGATCAACGCCATGATCGAGGCGGTCATCGAGGAATCGATCGAGCGGGGCAAAGTCGTGATGCGCGCCGATGTGCTGCAGGCCATGAAACAATTTCGCGAGTTTATGTTCGAGCGCGTCTACCTGCGGCCGGAAGCGGTGGCGCAGAACGAGCGCGCCCGCAGCGTGATTCACCAACTGGTTGACCACCTGCTTGCCTATCCCGAACAGATTCCCGAGACCTACTGCATCGCCGATGCCGATCCGCTCACGCAGGTACTCGATTACGTTGCGGGCATGACCGATCGCTACGCACTGAACTTGTACGATCGACTGTTTCGGCCGCACGGACTCGTGTAAGCGTCATGCCGAGCGGGCGGCAACGAATATACCTGGCCTACGGCTCGAACCTGCACCCGCGCCGACTCGAGGCGCGCGTCGGCCCGGCCGATATTCTTGGTACGGTGGCACTACCCGGCTGGCAACTTCGCTTCGACAAGCGCGGCGGCGATGGCTCGGCCAAGGCGAATCTCAGACCATGTCCAGGGGGCGCCCAAACGGTTCATGCCGCGCTCTTCGCCCTCTATCCCGAGCAGGTCGGCAGACTGGATGTGTTCGAGGGTTGCGGCCGCGGCTACGAAACGTTTCTGATGAACGTCGAGCATGCCGGTCAAGAATTGGACGTATTTACCTACCTCGCGCCGTCGCAATGGCGATCCGACGCCGTGCTGCCCTTCGATTGGTATGTCGACCTGATTGCGGCAGGCGCGCGCTTTCATGGGTTTGATGAGTCATATATACAACAAATCGCGCGCCATTCTTCACGCAAGGATCCCGACGTCAACAGGGCGCGTTCGGCGCTTCTCGGCATGCGATTGCCGCTGCGACGCCCTTACCGTGAGTGAGGTATCCCGTACGGGATGAAGTGGATAAGTGTTTGCGTCCACTTATCGGCGTCTGTTAAGGTTGCATTAATCACGAGCTTCTGCAGCGCGTTCGAGCTGGAACGAAACAAGGAGTTCCTTTTTGCTCCACGCGCTTGTCGAGACAAGTGCGGTCAAAGAAAACTCCCAGGATTCATTCGGGCTCGACTGCAGCTGCCGAAGAAACCAATGTCAGACATTTAGGGAGAGGAACATGCGAAAGCCATCCTGGTTGAGAGTCTCTGCATTCCTGATTATGGCCTGTGCGATGTCATCCGCCTCTGCTTCGGAAGGGCAGGACGAGGCCGACATGCTCAAGGAACAGATCGACCGCATGCAGCAGCAGCTTCTCGAAATGCGACAGCAACTCGACGAGTTGCGCGCTGAACGTGACGAAGAAGAAGAGAAGCGTGAAGACATGGAGTCGCGCCTGGCCGAAGTTGAAGAAGGCGACGCTGATCAGGAAAAGGTCAAGGAAATCGCGGCCGAGACCTACGACGAGAAAAAATCCACCGAGATCGATGTCGGTGGCGCCGTCAGGTTCCAGTATGTCCTCGAAGACTATAACGATCTTTCGAAGGACAACAACGGCACGTTCGAGATGGATACCGTTCGCCTGAACTTTGACGGTACCGTGGGTGACGTGATTCTTTCGGCCGAGTGGCGCTGGTACCAGTACATGAACGTTATTCACCACGCCTGGGCCGGCTACGACTTCAGCGATTCACTGCAGGGCCAGGTCGGCGTCAACCAGGTGCCCTTCGGTGTGACGCCGTATAACTCACACAGCTTCTTCTTCAGCTCGAATTATTATCTCGGGCTCGAAGACGACTATGACTTCGGTGCCAAGCTGATTTACGACGAGGGGCCGCTGAACATCCAGGGTGCGTTCTACTGGGGCGACGAACTGGGCAGCTCCGACAGCTATCTCGGCTTTGACGGTGGTGACTTTCCGGACTTCCTGAACGACCGCTATTCCTACGACATCGTCGGGGTACGGGATCCGGGTGAAGGCACGTTCGCCACCCCGTCAAATTTTGCGTTCGACAGCAACATTGCCAACGGACGCGTCGCCTACACGCTCGGTCACGGAACGGACTATTCCACAGAGCTCGGCTTTTCCGCCCAGTACGGTGACGTCAAGGGCGGCGGTGCAGACGGCATCGGTAGCCAGTCGGCCTTTGCTGCCCACCTGGTTGGTAACTACGGTCCGTGGAATATCCAGCTTCAGGCTACCGAGTACGAGTACGACATGGATAATGACTCGGGTCGCATGGCAGTCGGTGCCTATGACTTCTTCGACACCATCGCGGCGGAAGCCACATCGTACACCGGTAACGTGGCCTACAGCCTCCCCGTTAACTGGGGTCCGGTTTCGAACCTGACCTTCTACAACGACTATTCTCTGGTCACGGACAAGTCCGGCGGCCTTGAAGACACCTGGATGAACGTCAGCGGTGTGGCCGTGACGTCCGGTGGCCTGTATACCTATATCGACCTGATCCTGGCTGAGAATCAACCGTTCATCGGCGGTTCCATGGATTCGGCCACCGAACCTGGCACCAACACTCGGTTCAATATCAACTTCGGATACTACTTCTAAAACCAGTGAACCGACTCGGCCCAATGTCCGCATGCCATTGTCCATGGCGAACGCGGCATTGGGCCGATATCATTCGAGGTTCCATCGAAGGGAGAACAAACCATGAGTGAGTTCGACGAGCAGAACCAGAAACCAAAAGAAATAGAGGAGATCGAGGCGATCTACGACACCGACTATGAAGTCGGGCAGGACAACGTCGAAGCCATGGGCATGGATATCCACCATCCCGTGTTCGCGATCAGTTCGACACTGATCGTGCTTTTCGTCGTGTTGTCGTTGATCTTTCCGGAAACGGCCAACTCCACACTGGACGCTACGCGCGTGTGGATCGGCGAAAAATTCGATTGGCTTTTCCTGACCGCGGGCAATATCTTCGTATTGTTCTGCATCGCCCTGATCATTCTTCCGGTCGGCAAGATCCGGCTCGGGGGGCAGGATGCAAAACCGGAGTTTGGTGTCCTGTCCTGGTTTGCCATGCTGTTCGCAGCCGGTATGGGCATCGGCCTGATGTTCTGGGGTGTTGCCGAACCGGTGGGTTACTTTACTGAATGGTATGGAACGCCACTGAATGTGGGAGGGGGCGATGCTCAAGCTTCTCTGGGCGCCACGATGTATCACTGGGGGCTTCACCCCTGGGCCATCTACGGCGTGGTCGCGTGTTCGCTGGCGTTCTTCTGCTACAACAAGGGCATGCCGCTGACCATCCGCTCGACGTTCTATCCACTGCTGGGTGATCGCGTCTGGGGCTGGTTCGGTCACCTGATCGATACCCTCGCGGTATTGGCGACACTGTTTGGTCTGGCCACCTCGCTGGGTCTGGGTGCCCAGCAGGCCGCCAGCGGCATGTCGTTCCTGTTCGGAATCGACGGTGGCCTGATGACGCAGGTTGCCATCATCATCGGCGTCACTGCCATTGCCGTAGTCTCGGTCGTTCGAGGTATCCACGGCGGCGTTCGCGTACTCAGTAATCTCAATATGTTCATCGCCGTGGCGCTGCTGTTGTTCACCATGGTCGCCGGCGGCCTGATTGCGTTTGCCGCCAATGCTGGCACAACCATCATGGGTTACATCCAGTACATGCTGCCGCTTTCCAACCCGGTCGGCCGCGAGGACAGCACCTTCTATCACGCCTGGACGATCTTCTTCTGGGCCTGGTGGATTTCCTGGTCCCCGTTTGTCGGCATGTTCATCGCCCGCGTCTCGCGCGGCCGTACGGTGCGTGAGTTCATGACCGCCGTTCTGATCGTTCCGGTGCTCGTTACCATTGTGTGGATGAGCGCCTTCGGCGGTGGCGGTATCGACCAGGTCAAGGAAGGTGTCGGCGAGCTTGCCGGTGGCATCGGCGACTCCTCGCTGGCGCTGTTCCAGATGCTCAACGAGTTGCCGTTCACGACGATCACATCCTTCCTGGCCATCGTGCTGGTGCTGGTGTTCTTCATCACCTCCTCGGACTCCGGTTCGCTGGTGATCGACAGCATCACTGCCGGCGGTAAGCTGGATGCGCCGGTTCCGCAGCGCATCTTCTGGGCGGTGACCGAGGGTGCCGTGGCTGGTGTCTTGCTGGCCGTCGGTGGCGATGCCGCACTCAATGCACTGCAGGCCGGTGCCGTCAGTACGGGTCTGCCGTTTACGGTCGTCTTGCTGTTCATGTGCTTCAGCCTGGCCAAGGCACTCAACCACGAGTTAACGCTGATCAAGCATGGTCACGCCTGACACGCGCTTTAATTACAACAACAATAATCAATAACAACAAGAAATGGCCCCGTTACCGGAAGGTGCGGGGCTTTCTTTTTTAGGGGATTGCCAAAAGGGTCAGGGCAGAGCTACGATACAAGCCGGTGCGGGCGTCGTATAATGGCATTACCCGAGCTTCCCAAGCTCGTGACGAGGGTTCGATTCCCTTCGCCCGCTCCATCCTTCTACTTCGATACACGCTTTCCAGCGCGGCCGCTATTCAGGCATTTTCGCGCCTTTTGGCTCCTTTTGGCTCCAACCGCAGCTGCCTGGCGCCCGCCTGCTCCGCAGGCAGCTGGCCGACCCCTGATGCAGCCATGGATGGAAGACTTGCCGCGGGATGCCGCGGTGCGGGCCTCGACAATTCAAAATCTGTTTCGCCCGGCTTGCTTCGCAAGCTCTTTCGGCGAGCTACTTTTTTCTTGCGCGAAAAAAGTAGCCAAAAGCGCGCTGAAAAGATGACGGATACCAAGTAGTTATCCCGCCACGGAGTGGCTTCAGTATTTTGTGCGGGGCTTCGTTTGTAATCTCTGAGACGCAGGCGGGCTTTCGACGTCCGATTGGACGGGCCCGCACCCAGCGTCACGACTTCGAAAGCGAGCGTTCGAGGGCCGTGCCGTGGATCTGAAGCCAGGGCGCATTCACCCGAAGCGATCTGCACTGGTGTAGCCGAAGCCGGGTTGATCGAGGTCGGGCCGTCAGAATGCCGATTACGCCCCAGGGACGTCGAAGACGCCCTGTGTCTAGACGGAGCTAGAGCGAAGACGGAAGCAAGATCCTGAAGCCCGCACGTCCCGTTGGTCCTGCGGTGCATCCGCAATCTTTTAAGCGCGCTTTTGATTCCTTTTGCCGCGCGAGGCAAAAGGAATTCGCCGCAAGAGCGCGCGAAGCGCGCCGGGCGAAACCGCCTTTGACGTGTCGAGACCCGCACCGCGGCCGGTGAGACTCACCTTGGCCAGGGCTCAATCGCGGGAAGGCTCTGCCCTCAGACCAATGCGTCGGCAAAGGCCTGGACGGAGCGCTCGAGTGCATCGAGGTTGTATCCGCCTTCCAGCGACGCTACGAGGCGTCCGCTGGCGTGTTTGTCCGCAATCTTGCGCAGTTCCTGCCCGATCCAGAAATAATCGTCGTCCTTGAGCCTGAGTTGCGCGAGCGGATCGGCAAAGTGGCCGTCGAAGCCGGCCGAGACGAGTATCAACTGCGGCCTGAAAGCCGTGATTCGCGGCAACAGATGAGACAGCCAGGCGTCGCGGAATGCATCGCTGGTCGCGCCCGGAGACAGGGTCACGTTGTGAACGTTGCCGGCCGCCGTCGTTTCAGGATTTCCTGTTCCGGGGTAGAGAGGGAACTGGTGAGAGGAGGCGAACATGATCTCCTCGTTGCCTGAAACGATCTCCTCGGTACCGTTGCCGTGATGCACGTCGAAATCACAGATTGCGATTCGCTCCAGGCCGTGCTCGGCCAGGGCGCGTGCTGCTGCGAGCGCGATATTGTTGAAAATGCAAAATCCCATGGCCCGGTAGGATTCGGCGTGGTGTCCGGGTGGGCGAACCACGGCGAAGGCGCGCTGGCAGCGGTTCTCCATGACATGGTCGACCGCGTCGCAGGCGGCGCCGGCGGCCAGCAGGGCTGCCTGGAGTGTTCCGGGGCCGAACCATGTGTCGGGATCGATGGCCGTAGCCCCACCCTCGGCTGCCAGGTTCTTCATGTGCGCGATGTGATGCGGTGTGTGCGCCAGTTTCAGCGTTGCATCATCGACGGGCGCGGCCTGACGGAAGTGCACGTTCTGCATCCGTTCCAGGCCGCGCATGGCCGCGGCCAGTCGGGCGGGTGACTCGGGATGCTCGTCCGGTGTTACGTGCCCGGCACAGTCGGGGTGGGAGAGAATGCGGAGCATCAGCGCTTGCGCTCGTGATTCCAGAAGACTTCTCCGGCGCCGGAAGCGCGCGCGATTGTACGGGCGACGACGAACAGCAGGTCGGAGAGACGATTGAGATAGCGGATCGCCGGCTCGTTGACCGGCTCGTGGCGGGCCAGGGCGATCACCCGGCGCTCGGCGCGACGACAGACCGTACGCGCGAGATGTGCGTGGGCCGCGGCTGTGGAACCGCCGGGGAGAATGAACTCCTTGAGCATCGGCAGGGACTCATTGAGTTCGTCGAGCTCGGCCTCGAGCCGCTTGATGTGCCCGTCGGCGATCATTTCGCTGTCAGGGATGCAAAGCTCACCGCCGAGATCGAACAGATGGTGCTGCACATCGAGCAGCAGGCTGGAGAGCTTGCCGAGTTCCTCGGTGTCGCTGAGCCCGGCCACGACGACGCCGATGACGGAATTGAGTTCGTCGACGGTGCCGAAGGCTTCGACGCGGCGGCTGTCCTTGGCTGTCCGGCTGCCGTCGCCCAGGCCCGTGGTGCCATCGTCGCCAGTTCGCGTGTAAATTTTCGAAAGTCGGTTACCCATAAGTCGATTATAAGTCGTTGGCTGCTTGGCCGGTTGGTGCCTGGTCGATGAAAGTTAACGGGTAGTGCGTTAATGTGATCTCAGTATCCCCACCGGAGCGCAGTGATGACAGCGAAAGCCTTGCCGTACTACCTTGCCAACCAGGCCGTTTTCGCCAATGAAGATCTTGAAGTGCTGGATAAGCATACCGGCGAAGTTGCCTGGCGGGTTGCCAATGCCGACGATGCGATTGTCGACAAGGCCGTCGCCGCAGCCGTCAAGGCGACCCGGCCCATGGCGGAGCTTCCGTCGTACAAGCGCCGTGATGCCCTGCTGCACTGTGTTGAGCGGTTCCGGGAGCGCCAGGAGGAACTGATCGAGGTGCTGATCGTCGAGGGCGGCAAGGTCCGGCGTGATGCCAAGGGAGAGGTCACGCGCCTGATCGAGACCTTCCAGGTGGCCGCCGAGGAGGCCACCCGTATCGGCGGGGAAGTCATCCCGATGGATATCAGCCCGCGCTCGGAAAAGTTCTCCGGTATGTGGAAACGCGTTCCGATCGGGCCGGTGTCGTTCATCACACCCTTCAATTTCCCCTACAACCTGGTGGCGCACAAGATCGCCCCGGCCATTGCCGCCGGCTGTCCCTTCATTCTAAAGCCGGCCGAAAAGACGCCGGTCGGCGCCCTGTTGATGGGCGAGATCCTGGCCGAATGCGATCTGCCCGAGGGCGCGTTTTCGATCCTCAACGTTGAGGGTGACGATACCGCCCGTGACCGCTTCACCGAGGACGACCGGCTCAAGCTGATGAGCTTCACCGGCTCGGACAAGGTCGGCTGGATGCTCAAGAGCAAGGCCGGCAAGAAGCCGGTGGTCATGGAGCTCGGCGGCAATGCCTCCTGCCTGGTCGACCATGATGCGGATCTCGAGGACGCCGTCGCCAGGGTTGTATTCGGCGGCTACTACCAGTCCGGCCAGAGCTGCGTGTCCGTGCAGCGCGTTCTGGTACACGAGGATATCTACGACACCTTCAGCAAGAAGCTGTGCGAGAAGGTCGGCGACCTGCCGGGCGGCGATCCGCGTGATGAGGAGACCTGGATCGGTCCGCTGATCACCAAGGACGATGCAAAGCGGGTGGTCGACTGGATCCAGGAGGCCGTCGACGGCGGTGGCAGGCTGCTGGTCGGCGGTGAGCGCGACGGCAGCGTGGTCCGGCCCGCGGTGGTCGAGAACGCGCCGGCCGACAGCAAGCTGCGCGAGGAAGAAATCTTCGGGCCGGTCGTGACACTGGAGAAGTTCTCGGATTTCGACGCCGCGATCGAGGCCATCAATGACTCGCGTTACGGGCTGCAGGCGGGTTTGTTCATCCGCGATATCTCGAAGATCAACAAGGCCTGGAACCGGCTTGAAGTCGGTGGCGTGATCATCAATGACGTGCCCTCCTTCCGCGTTGACCACATGCCCTACGGCGGCGTGAAGGACTCCGGCCTGGGCCGTGAGGGGATTCGTTACGCCATCGAGGACATGACCGAGATCCGCCTGCTGGCCATCCGCGACGTCTGATGTCCGCTTGATTCCGTCTCCAACCGCCCCCACCCCTGTGGATAAGTTGAATATTTACTGGGGAGTCAGCCTGTTATGAGAATGGATAAATTGACCGCCCGCTTCCAGCAGGCGCTGGGCGAGGCGCAGAGCCTTGCCGTCAGTCTCGATCACGCCATGCTCGAGCCCGAGCACGTGATGCTCGCCTTGCTCGACCAGGAGGGTGGTGGTATCCGCGGCCTGTTGTCGCGCTCGGGTGCGCAGGTCGATCAGTTGCGCTCGGCGCTCGGAGAGAAGGTCGAGGGCTTTCCGAAAGTTACCGGCCAGGCCGGGCAGATCAACATGTCCAACGACCTCGGCCGCGTGCTCAATCTGACCGACAAGATTGCAAACAATCGCGGCGACGCCTACATCGCCTCCGAACTGTTCGTGCTCGCCGCGCTCGAGGCCAAGGTGGGCCTGAGCGAGTTGCTGCACCAGTCCGGGGTGACCCGCAAGGCTGTCGAAGACGCCATCGAGTCGGTTCGAGGCGGCGAAAAGGTCGACGATCCCAACGCCGAGGACACCCGTGAGGCGCTACAAAAGTACACCATCGACCTGACCGAAAAGGCCGAGCAGTCGCGCCTGGATCCGGTCATCGGCCGCGACGAGGAGATCCGCCGCACGGTGCAGGTGCTGCAGCGGCGCACCAAGAACAACCCGGTCCTGATCGGCGAGCCCGGCGTGGGCAAGACCGCCATCGTCGAGGGCCTGGCGCAGCGCATCGTCAACGGCGAAGTGCCCGAGGGCCTGAAGAACAAGCGCGTGCTCTCGCTCGACATGGGGGCGCTGATTGCCGGCGCCAAGTATCGCGGTGAATACGAAGAGCGGCTCAAGGCCGTGCTCAACGAGATCAAGCGCGAGGAAGGCAAGGTCATCCTGTTCATCGACGAGGTGCACACCATGGTCGGTGCCGGCAAGACCGAGGGCTCGATGGATGCCGGCAATATGCTCAAGCCCGCACTCGCCCGCGGCGAGTTGCACTGCGTGGGTGCCACCACGCTCAACGAGTACCGCGAGAACATCGAGAAAGACGCCGCGCTCGAGCGTCGGTTCCAGAAGGTGCTGGTTGAGGAGCCGAGTGTCGAGGACACCATCGCCATTCTCCGCGGCCTGCAGGAGCGCTACGAGGTCCATCACGGCGTCGACATTACCGACCCGGCGCTGGTGGCTGCCGCAACCTTGTCGCATCGCTACATCACCGACCGCAACCTGCCAGACAAGGCGATCGACCTGATGGACGAGGCCGCCAGCCGCATTCGGATGGAGATCGATTCCAAGCCGGAGGCCATGGACCGGCTCGAGCGCCGCCTCATACAGCTCAAGATCCAGCGCGAGGCCTTGAAGAAGGAAACCGACGAGGCCTCGAAGAAGCGTCTGACCGACCTGGAAGAGGAAATCAACGAACTCGAACGTGAGTTCGCCGACCTCGACGAAGTGTGGAAGACCGAGAAGGCGTCGGTACAGGACGCCACGCACATCAAGGAAGAGCTGGAGCGCGCCCGGGCCGAACTGGACAATGCCCGCCGGGCGCAGGATCTCTCGCGCATGGCCGAGCTCCAGCACGGCCGCATCCCGGAACTCGAACAGCAACTCGAGCAGGCCGAGTCGAGTGACACAACCGACAACTTCCAGCTCCTGCGCAACAAGGTCACCGACGAGGAGATCGCGGAGGTGGTCAGCCGCTGGACCGGCATCCCGGTCTCGAAGATGCTCGAGGCCGAGCGCGATAAGCTCCTGAAAATGGAAGACGCCCTGCACGAGCGCGTCATCGGCCAGGACGAGGCGGTCAAGGCCGTCGCCGACGCCATCCGACGCTCGCGTGCCGGGCTGGCCGATCCCAACCGGCCCAACGGCTCGTTCCTGTTCCTGGGCCCCACGGGCGTGGGCAAGACCGAGCTGTGCAAGTCGCTGGCGAACTTCCTCTTCGACACCGAGGACGCCATGGTCCGCATCGATATGTCGGAGTTCATGGAAAAGCACGCCGTGGCCCGACTCATCGGCGCACCGCCGGGCTACGTCGGCTACGAAGAGGGCGGCTATCTCACGGAGACGGTCCGTCGCCGTCCTTACTCGGTCATCCTGCTCGACGAGGTCGAGAAGGCGCACCCGGAGGTCTTCAATATCCTGCTGCAGGTGCTCGACGACGGCCGGCTGACCGACGGCCACGGGCGCACGGTGGACTTTCGCAATACCGTTATCGTCATGACCTCCAACCTCGGCTCGGATCGCATCCAGCAGATGGCCGATTCCGAGTACGAGGCGATGAAGTCAGCGGTGATGGAAGTCGTCGGCCAGCATTTCCGGCCGGAGTTCATCAACCGCGTCGACGAAATCGTGGTCTTCCATCCGCTCGACCGCGCGCAGATTCGCCAGATCGCGGCGGTGCAGATCCAGTACCTGGAAAATCGCCTGGCCGACCGCGACATCGGTTTCGAGATCAGCGATGCCGCGCTCGACCTGTTGGGCGAGGCCGGTTTCGACCCGGTCTACGGTGCAAGACCGTTGAAACGAGCGATCCAGAACCGGCTGGAGAACGCCCTGGCGCAGAAAATCCTGTCCGGCGAATTCGGCCCCGGCGACACCGTACGCATCGACGCCGCCGACGGCGAGCTGCGTTTCATGCGTGAGCCGGGTGTCGAAGCCGCCGCCGGCTGATCAGCGTGTTTCCCGCTCAGCGGTTGATCATTGATTGCGACTCGAGCGCCCGAGTCAGTATCGGGTTGGCCAGGAGGTAGAGCTGCCGGGTGGCCGCACGGATTGACTTGTAGACCGGGGTGCTTTCATCGACTGCACCCGAATGGCCGTCTCCGCGCGCCGATTCCGGGCTGATGAACCGGGTCAGGATGGCGACTGTTTCGTTCCAGTCGGCACGCAGCTCCGGGAACGCCTCGAGATGCGCCCGCCAGTCAGCTTCGAGAACATCGAGCGCGCTTGCCAGGCCGCGGCACCAGTCGCTGAACGGCGGCTCGCAGCGGGTTCCAGCCCGAGCAGTCGGGCGGCACGACGGTGGGATCGGATCGTCTTCGGCAAACAGTGCTTCGGCGATGTCCGCGTAGAGAAGCTGGTAGGCGTCGATGACGGGCAGGTAGCAGGGCGCATCCAGGGCGTCGTAGCCGCCGAACAGGTGCCGACTGCGATCGGAGCCGGGGACAAGCCGTGGAGCCGCCGCGCAGCCGAAGCAGAAACCGGCGGCGGTGGCGAGGTTCATGGCTGAAGGGCCGGCATAGTGCCGACAGTAGTGCTCGATCACCGCCCCGTGTGCCGGCACGAAGCCATGGGCCCGCGCGGCTTCGAATGCGGCCGGAAGAATGGCTATGTCGCGATCGTCCAACAGGCGTTCCATCGCGAAGGCTTTTCGGCGGTCGGTGTGCCTCGCGACCCGGTTGAACTGTTCGTAAGCCCGGGCACCGCCGACTTTTGCCAGTGCCCAGATCGCCGCCGTGCGATCCACCCCCGATACCAGCATCCGCTCGAGCAACCGGCCGAATTCCGGTGGGTAGCCGGCGGCGAGCTTGTCTTCAACTTCCCGCCACTCGCCTGCGTCGGCAGAAGGAGAAGGGAATTCACCGGCAACAATCCAGCGGTGGATGGCTGCTTCTCGCTCCTGTTCGGGCGTATTCAACCAGACAGTGGGCTCCGGCGCCGTCTTCGCGGTGTAGATGAGAGTCGCTACGGCGTCAGACATTCCCGGGCCTCTGTGATCCGAATCGAGGGGGCGGCCGGTCGAGCCGCCTGAACCCCAGACTGGCGCAGATACCGTGAATAATCAAGATGAGTGGTCCGTCGGGGATAAGGCGCCCTTCACCCGCCCGTGCTACGTTCCCGAATCAAGACGTGTTCAGGGGAGAGGAGAAACGGATATGGCCGACAAACCCATCGTTGCCGCGCTATCGCCCAAGGGCGTCGAAGTCGAGAAAGGCGAGACCTACTACTGGTGCCGTTGCGGCCGCTCGAAGGACCAGCCCTTCTGCGACGGTTCCCACGAGGGCACGGGCATCACGCCGGTCAAATTCGAGGCCGACAAGGATGAAGAGGTCTATTTCTGTCGATGCAAGGCCACCGGCGACCAGCCGCTGTGCGACGGCACGCACGCCAGGCTGGACGTCGAGGTGGGCGATCCCGTGCCCGATCGCGGTTCGGATGACGCCGACGACGATGGGGGCAAGGACGAAGCGCCCGAAGCCGAAGCGACCCCGGAGGAGCCGACCGTCGCGCGCATCCACGAGATGGCGAAGCACGGGCTCGCGAAATCCGGGCCGCACGGCGAAACCGTGGCCATGGGCGTGCCCCGCAGCGAGCTGCCGGACTGGAACGACATCCAGATCCTGACCGCCCAGCTGGCGCGCAAGCCGCTCGAGGAAGCCGATGAGGTTGATACCGGCCTGGTCATCGGCCCGAAGGCCGAGCGCCCGCTGAAACTCGAGATTCCTTTGCTCGTTTCTGACATGAGCTTCGGTGCGCTTTCACCGGAGGCCAAGGTGGCCCTGGCCCGGGGTGCCGAACAGGCCGGTACCGGTATCTGTTCGGGCGAAGGTGGTTCCATGGACGAAGAGCGCCAGGCCAACTCACGCTACCTGCTCGAACTGGCTTCGGCCAAGTTCGGCTGGCGATGGGCGTTGCTCGACGAGGTCCGCGCTTTCCACTTCAAGGGCGGCCAGGCGGCCAAGACCGGCATCGGCGGGCACCTGCCGGGCAGCAAGGTTACCGACAAGATTGCCGAGACCCGGGGAATCGAGGCCGGCGAGGATGCCGTTTCACCGGCAACCTTCGATGCCCCGCGCAGCGCGAAGGAATTCGGCAAGTTCGCCGACGAGGTGCGCGAGCGATCGGGCGGCATTCCCGTCGGTTTCAAGCTCTCGGCCAACCATATCGAGGACGATATCGATTTCGCGCTGGATGCGGGCGCCGACTACATCATCCTCGATGGCCGCGGTGGCGGCACCGGCGCGGCACCGGCCATCTTCCGCGACCATATCAGCGTGCCCACCATCCCGGCGCTGGCCCGGGCGCGTCGCCACATGGACAAGCGCTGCGGTCGCGACGTCACGTTGATCGTCACCGGCGGTTTGCGCACGCCCGAGGACTTCGTCAAGGCGATTGCCCTGGGCGCCGACGGCATCGCGCTGGCCAATTCGGCGATCCAGGCGGTCGGCTGCGTGGCCGCGCGCATCTGTCACACAAACCGCTGCCCCTCGGGTGTGGCGACCCAGGATCCGGAGCTTCGCAAGCGTTTGAAGGTGGACGATGGCGCCGAGCGCCTGGCGCGCTTCTTCGGTGCCTCCGTGGAACTGATGTCACTGCTGGCCCGGGCCTGCGGTCATTCTTCCATCAGCGACTTCTCGCGTTCGGACCTGACCACGTTCAAGCGCGATATGGCGTTGCTGAGTGGTGTCGCCTTCAGCGGCGTCGGGGACTAGTCTTTCTGTTCTTCGCCGTCATCCATGACCGGGTGGGCGAGCAGGAACAGCCGTTGGATGCTGTCGTTGAGCCCGGCATGGACGCGATGGCAGGCTGACTCGAAGCTCTCCTGCCCGAACCGGGACTGGCAAATGGCTCGCCCTTGTTCTCGATCGGCGAAAAAGCTCAGGGTATCGACGATGGCCAGGTATTCGGCATGCAGCCCGGGATGCCCGGCAAGGTGCGCTTCCCACCCCGGAGCGACAACCGGGCGCGTGGCGATGAATCCCTTGCACCAGTCGCTGAAGGACGAATCAAAGCAGGCATCCGGATCGTCTGGCGGACGCACCGAAGGCGGTATCGGGTCGTCCTGTTCGAATACCGCGTCCGATACGTAGCGGAACAGCTCGCGGTAGGCGTCTGCAACCGGCAGGTAGACCGGCGTTTCGTCGGCGATCTCGTTGCCGTACATGTATTCATACAGCGTGTGGTTGCGCACGAACTTCGGGGCGGTGGCGCAGCCGAAGCAGAATCCGGCGGCGCTCGCGAAAGGCAGAGAACCTTCGGGATCGTAGTGACGATGGTAGTAATCGATAACCTGCTCGTGCGACGGACCGAAGCCGCCGGCCGAGGCCTCGAAAGCGGCCGGCAGGATGGCGGTGTCGCAGTCTTCGAACAGGCGTCCGATGTCGAAGCTTTCCGGGCTTTCGGTGGCTCTCGACATTCGTTCCAGTTGCTTGTAACGCTCGCTGCCAACTGCTTCGGCCATGGCCCACAGGGCCACGATCCGCTCGACACCCGCGTCGAGCATGCGCTCCAGCAGCCGGATGGTTTCCGGCGGCATTCCGCTGGCTATCTGGTCTTCGACCTCGCGCCATTGGTCGGCACTGCGCGGCACGCAGCAGGGAAACGGCAGGTCATTGCGCTTGAGCCATTCCCGAATCGCGAGCGTGCGTTCGGCTTCGGGCGCCCCGAGCCACGCGGCCCGATCGGGGCCGGTGCGAGGGTCATAGCGAAGCCGCTGGGCATAGTCGGACATGAATCGCGCGTGGTTCTTGGAATGTAGCCACATTATGCAACGAGCGGCATGGATGAAGGCGCTGATCAGCTTTCCGAGCCGACGTTACAATGCCTCGCAAGCCCGATGCCGCGCAAATCGACGATGACCCAACACGCTCCCGAACCCATTCGCTACGTTGAACCGGTCTTTCGCCCGCCCAGCGAAGCGAGGTCGTTGATTCTGCCGGTCACCGATGGCTGTTCCTGGAACCAATGCACCTTCTGCGAAATGTACACGGCGCCGCAGAAGAAATTCCGGGCACGCGACGAGTCAGAGGTGCTGGAGATGATCCGTCGCTGCGGCGAGCTTTTCGGCGATCGCGCCCGGCGCATCTTCCTGGCCGATGGTGACGCCCTGGTCCTGCCCTCGCATCGACTCATGCGGATTCTCGAGGCCATCGCCGAGCACATGCCCGGTGTGGAGCGCGTTTCCAGCTACTGCCTGGCGCGCAACCTGCGGCGCAAGTCCGTCGCGGAGCTGACCGAACTGCGCGAGGCCGGGCTGGAGATGGCGTACCTGGGCGCCGAAACCGGCGATGACACGGTGCTGGAAAAGGTCAACAAGGGCGAATCTTTCGAATCGATGCGCGAGGCACTCGACAAGCTCGGCCAGGCCGGCATCAAGCGCTCGGTGATGATCCTCAACGGGCTCGGCGGCGCGATCTACAGCGAGCAGCATGCCGCCAATTCGGCCCGCCTGGTCAACGCCACCCAGCCGGAGTACCTGGCGACCCTGGTGGTGAGCTTTCCGCAGGGAGAAGCAAGGTTCCGGGAGTCCTTCCCCGAGTGGGAGCCGCTGGACCAGGCCGGCCTGTTCGCCGAGATGCGCCGCTTTCTCGAGGCCCTGAATCTGGGAAATACGGTGTTTCGTTCCGACCATGCCTCCAACTGGCTGGCCCTGAAGGGCACGCTCAACGCGGACAAGGCCCGGCTGCTCGATCAACTCGACCAGGCCATCGCCCATCCCGACCGGGCGCCGCTGCGGCCGGAGTGGGCGCGCGGGCTTTAGTCATGTGCCTGATCGCTTTCAGCTTCAACCCGGGACAGGAACGTCATCTGTTGCTGGCCGCCAACCGGGACGAGTTTCATGACCGACCGGCGCAGCCAATGGCCTGGTGGCACTGGCCCGATGGCCCCCTGGCCGGACGCGACGAGCGTGCCGGCGGCACCTGGATTGCTGCCGGACGCAACGGCCGTTGGGCGGCGGTGACCAACTTCCGCGACCCGGATGCCGGCAGCGGTGAACGCTCGCGCGGCGAATTGCCCGTGCGCTTCCTCGAGGGGGAGGGCGCGCCGGAGGCCTTCGTTCGTGCAGTCGATGCCCGGCGAGACCACTATGGTCCCTTCAACCTGCTCGCCGGTGATCGGGAGACGCTTTGGTTTTGCTCTTCCCAGGCCCGCCCGGCGGCCGTTTCGGTGGGTGTGCATGCGTTGTCCAACGGCCTGCTCGACGAGCCCTGGCCCAAGACCCGGCGCGTGGCGACCGCATTGCGCGGGCTGGCGTCGACGACCCAGATCGATACCGAACGGCTGTTCGAACTCATGAACGATCGTGATCGGGCGCCGGACTCGGACCTGCCCGATACCGGCGTCGGTGCCGAACTGGAGCGCTTCCTGTCGCCGCCGTTCATCGTCGGGGAACGCTACGGTACCCGCTGCACCACGATCCTGTCGCTGGGGGAGCGAAGCCTGGCGGCCGAACGCGTTTTTGATTCGGCCGGACGAACCGCCGGCGAATTGAAATACGGCTTCAGCCCCTGAGCTTGCCCAGCTCCGTGGCCAGCGATTCGGTGTCCTGGTAGCGGTCTTCAGGCGCGAAGGCCATGCAGCGCAGGATGATCGTCTCGAGTTCGTCGGGAATGCCCGACCAGAACCGTGAAGGGGGCGCCGGGGGATGGTGAAGCCGGGCGACGGCGATCTCCAGGGCGCTTTCGCCCGAGAAGGGCATCCCGCCGGTAAACAGCTCCTCGAGCACGACGCCCAATGAATAGATATCGGTGCGCACATCCGGCTGGCCGCCCTGGATCTGTTCCGGGGCCATGTAATGGGGCGTTCCACTCAGATTATCGTTGGTGGAATCGTCCTGCGAGCGGGCGGGGCGGGAAATGCCGAAATCCATCAATTTTGCGTTGCCCCGGTGTTCGAGCATGACGTTGCCGGGCTTGATATCGCGATGGAGAACGCCTACCTCGTGAACCGCCTGCAGCCCGGCGCAGAGCTGTCGGGCTATTCTCAGCGCCGCACCGTAGGGAAGCTTGCCGCGACGGTCGAGCAGTTCCCTCAGCGTCATGCCGCTGACGTATTCCATCGACAGGTAGGCCGCGTCGCCGGCTTCGCCGAAATCGTAGGTGCGCAACACGTTGGAGTGGGTGATGCGGCGCGCGAGTTTGAGTTCGCTCTTGAGTTGCTCGAGGCTCTGCTCATCGACGCGCTCGGGCTTGATCATCTTGATGGCCACGATTTCGTCGAGCTTCTGGTCGTAGGCCTTGAACACGACGCCCATGGCGCCCTGGCCCAGTTCGGAGAGCAGTTCGTAGCGTTCGCCGAGGTGGTGCCGCAAGTCGCCCGACGGTGAGTCGTCGGATTGCGCCGCCGGGTCCATGGGTTCGGTGGCATGTCCTTCCGAGTGTTTGACCGCTGCCGTGTCTCGGCCGCGGTGTTCTTCCAGCGGCGCGTGACGCGCCATGTCGGCCATGTAGTCTTCCATGTCCCGCTTCTCGCGCAGGCTGCTGAGCAGGCTGTCGAAGGCGTGTGACAGACGGCCGATTTCGTCGCCACCGCCGGTGGCGACCTTGTGGCGGTAATTGCCGTCCAAGGCGGCTTCGGCCGCCGAGGTGAGTCGACCGACGGGCTGAAGGATGCGCTGCGAAATCACGTAAGAGAGGAAAAGCGCCACGACGACGGCAACGATGCCGGTGACCATGACCACGATCGGGATGTTCTGGTACGCAGCCAGCTCGCGATCGAGCGACGTCAGTGCGACGGTCGTGCCGAAGGTGTCGCCGCGGGCGTCGATCAGCGGAGACAGCTCCAGCAACCAGCGGTCGTCGGCGAGATCGACGCGGAAGGTTCTTCCGGATTCCGAAGGCTCCAGCAGCACTTTGCCGAGTTCCTCGTTGGTCCGGACTTCGGCCAGTAGACGATCGGTTGCCGCGACGTCCAGGGTCGTGGCGACGACGCGAATCCGGTCGCCGGCAGTCAGGTAGGCCACGTCGGCGCCGCTGACGCGTTTTACGTCGTTGGCCAGCGAGTTGTCGAGCGCCAGGCCCGCGACCAGGAAGCCGGCAACGGTGCGGCCGCGCGCAATCGGCGTGACGGAGGCCTGGTAGAGGGTCCCGCTGCTGGTCCAGAGGCCGCTGACCGGGCTCAGCTCCTCGCGGCCGCGGGCCACGAGGGGGTTGTCCGAGAGGTCGACCGCCAGCGCCTGGGGGCGATCGGTGCGCGCCACCACGTTGCCGTCGGGATCGAGCACCAGCGCGATATCGAGGCCGAACTCGTTGCGTCTGGACTGCAGCAAGTCGGCGATCGAGCGGGCGGCCAGTTCCGGGTCGTCGGCGTTGACGGCCTCGTCGACGTAACTGCCGAAGTAGGGATCGGATGAGACCAGCTCGGTGATCAACTCGAGCTGGCGTGCCCGGAACTGCCGGAAGTAGCGCTGCACCGACTGGCTGTTGGAAAGCGACGTGTCGACAGAATCGGCGGCGATATCACGAACGACCTTGAGCGTGACGACCATGGCGCCGCCGACCGCCAGCGCCAGTACCAGGCCGAAAGCCAGGAACAGCTTCGCGCCCAGCGACAATCCGGTTCGTTCAGCGGTACGGGTCACGGTCTCGCCGGTTGTAGGGTTGGCCGGCCTTGTCCCGGTGCGGCGGGAGTTTGGGCTTGGTGACTTCCAGCTTTACGTCGATCGCACCGGACGCGGGCAGTTCGATCGAGCGCGACCAGCGTTCGCTTTGCCGATGCCAGACGTGCAGTTCGCCCGGCCCGGCGGGCAGGCCGGTCAGCTGGAATCTGCCGTCGGCACCGGCCTGGGCGCGCCAGGGCGTGTCGACGACCAGCACGTGGGCGTGCATGTCGTGATGCACGTTGCAATAAATGTTGACCACGCCGGGGTTCGTGAATGTGACCGAGGGCGATTCGTCCGGGCCGTAAACGCCCACGTCGAAGCCGTTCTCGGAAGAGACCGAGAACAGGTTGTGCAGGATCGGGTCTTCGTTGGGAAATCGGACCTCGGTGCCCCGCGAGACTGTCAGCACGGTGGGTGAAAGCGACTTGTCGCGCGTGATGATCTCGGCCGTGTCCGCCGGCTCGGTCTTGCCCCTCGTGTCGTCGGCGGACTCCGGAACAAAGTAGACCACCGCCTCGTCGGCATTGGCGTCGCCGCCGGTCATCGTGATCCGGCCCGTGAGGTCGAATTCTCGCTCGCGTGCGGGGGTGTCGCGTTCCGGTTCCGGCGCCGTTTCCGCTTCGGCTTTACTGTCGCCCGGGGGCTCGGCCTGTCTTGCGGGCTCCGGCGGCGGCGTCTCGGATACCTCGAATGGCTCGCTTTCCTCGGCCGCGTCCGCTGTGTCTCGGGGCTCGGGAGAGGTCGGCTGTGCCGGTTGTGTCGCTTCGCGTTCGGGTTCTTCGCCGGGTTCGGCCTTGGCGGTCGGCTCCGCTTCAGTGTTGCCGGTTTCCGGCGCCTGGTCAGTCTGTGGCTGTTGTGTGGCCACCGGCGCGCAGGCGCTCAAGACAAGCGCCAGCGGGATCAGCATGGCGGCGAGGCGCATCACGAGCGCCACCTCAGGGTAACCAGGAACTCGTTGTTGTCGGCCTCGCCGCCGGCCGTGACGAAGCGGTTGTCCGCGTACTCGGCGGTGAGGTCCAGTCCGGGCAGGATGGTCAGGCGCAGCCCGATGTCGATCTTCTCCCAGTCCCAGGCGCCGCTGGGGAAGGGCGTGATATCGGGGTTGGCGAAGTCATTGTCGAGGCGCGAGTAGCGCACGGCCGGCTGGATGTGCGAAAACAACTGGCGCCCCTCGAAGGCCCACAGCAGCGGAAGTTCGAACGACCAGGCCGCTTCCAGTTCCAGGCCGCTGCGGGGGAGGGAAGCGATTTCCTGGTCGACGTACTGGCCGAAAAGCGAAACATCGCCGAGATAGGCGCGCAGGTTGACCCCGTATTCCTCGCGGTCATTACCCGACAACGCGGGATAGGGGAACTGGTTGGCGGGGCCGCGCAGCAGGTCCAGGTCGCCGCCGTAGAAGGTGCCGTTCAGAGACGCCTCTTCCTCGAGTTCGCCGCGATAGCCGAACAGCATCACGTCGAAGGCCCGCGCGCCTGCATCGTCGGTCCAGCGGTAACCGGCGGCCGCGCCGAGTTCGGGCTTGCCGTCGAAGTCCAGGCCCTCGATCTCGGCGTCATAGAGGATGGGGATGCCGGTTTTCAACTCGGGATCGGGGTTGGGACGGCGCAACGCCTCGATGCCGTTGTCCCCGGCCAGCGCGTTGGGGTCGCGTATAAACAGCGGATTGCCCTGGGTGACCGAGCCCAAGAGATAGAAGTTGCCGCCCAGGTCGAGGCCGAATTCGGCGCCCAGATCCTCGAGGCGATTGAAGGCGGTGGAGACCAGGCCGTAGCTTTCGAGGTGCCGGTCGTCCTGGCGCTCGAACTTTTCGAACTTGCCGAGCTTGATGTAGCCGCCAAACCCTTCGTCCGGCAGGGCCGGTGCGATCTCGCGGCCCCAGCGCAGCCAGAGCTGGTCGACGTCGACCGTGCGATCGCCCGATGTCGGGTTGCGCTCGTAACGGTCGAAAAAGTCGATCCGTGCGTGGGCGAGGAATCGATCACCGTGCGAGATGTTGGCGATGAAGCTGACCAGGGAAGCCTCGAAGTGCCCGCCCGGTTCCACGGTTTCCATGGCGCCCTGTTCCGCGCCGGGCGGCAGCATGTCCGGGGTGAACGGGAAATTCACCGGAAATCGGTTTTCGTCACTGTTGCGGTAGTGAAGGCGTGTTTCGAAGCCCAGGTCCGCATTCCAGCTGGGATCGTTCTCCTGCGCGACGGCCGTTGACGACGCGGCCAGAATAGCTGCAAGCAGCAATCCGCGGCCGGATTTGATGACATGAATCATGACGAATTTCCCTATGCTTTTTGCGAGGCGACACTGCGCGAAGCCGTCGCATGCTGCGTTTCCCGGCTTAATATGCTACCGCATGGGCTGGAATATCCCCTTCATCTCGCATTCATCTCGCAGTACGGGAAGCGCGTATCGAACGCGCCATTCGATTCAGTCAAAGCTGCTCGGACGCAAAGTCGGCCAGGCGCGAGCGCTCTCCCCGCTTGAGCGTGATGTGGCCGGCATGCTGCCAGTCCTTGAAGCGGTCCACGGCAAAGGTTAGGCCCGAAGTCGTTTCGGTCAGGTAGGGCGTGTCGATCTGCTCGACGTTGCCCAGGCAGACGATCTTGGTGCCCGGCCCGGCCCGCGTGATCAGGGTCTTCATCTGCTTGGGCGTGAGATTCTGGGCCTCGTCGATGATCAGGTAGCGATTGAGGAAGGTGCGCCCGCGCATGAAGTTCAGCGCGCGAATCTTCACGCGTGAGGCCACCAGTTCGTTGGTGACCGCGCGACCCCAGTCGCCGGCGCCCGTATCGGTTTCGGTCAGAACTTCCAGGTTGTCGGTGAGCGCCCCCATCCAGGGCGTCATCTTTTCTTCCTCGGTGCCGGGCAGGTAGCCGATTTCCTCGCCCACCGAGACCGTGGCGCGGGTCATGATGATTTCGCGATAGGTCTTGTCGTCGAGCGTCTGCGACAGGCCCGCGGCCAGAGCGAGGAGGGTCTTGCCGGTGCCGGCGGTGCCGAGCAGGGTGACGAAATCGACGTCCGGGTCCATGAGCAGGTTGAGCGCGAAGTTTTGTTCCGGGTTGCGGGCGTGGATGCCCCACACGCCGTGCTGCGAGCGGCAGTAGTCGCGCGCGACTTCCAGTACCACCCCGTCATCATCCACCTGGCGGACGATGGCCTCCAGGCCGTTGTCGTCGTCGAGCCTCAGGCACTGGTTGGGATACCATTCGTCGTTGTCACTATGGCCGATGCGGTAGTAGGTGCGGCCGTCCTCGGTCCAGGAATCGCGGGTATCGCGCTCCTCCCAGAAACGGTTGTCCAGTTCCTGAACGCCCGAGTAGAGCAGGCTCAGATCATCCAGCGCCCGGTCGTTGTAGTAGTCCTCGGCCTTGATGCCGTGGATGGCGGCCTTGATGCGCAGGTTGATGTCCTTGGACACCAGGATGATTTGACGATCCTCGTGCCGGTGCTCGAGCGTAAGTGCTGCGAGGAGAATTTCATTGTCGGCAAGACCGCGGTCGCCGATCAGCTCCTCGCCGTTGCCCAGGGGTTCGGTCTGGAAGTAGAGCCGACCCGTACCCGCGTTCAACCGCAGGCCGTCGGGTTCGGTCAGTGCCACGCCTTCATCGAGGCCGTCGCCAGTGTCCATCATCTGCCCGATAAAGCGGCTGACCTGGCGCACATTGCGTGCGACTTCGGAAACCCCTTTCTTGGCCCGGTCGAGCTCCTCGAGCACGATCATGGGCAGGAAGATGTCGTGTTCGGCGAAGCGAAACAGCGCCGTGGGATCGTGCATCAGCACGTTGGTGTCGAGAATGTAGAGGCGCGGGCGCTCCGCCATGTCAGTGCTCTCCCGAAAATTCTGGGTGGGAATTCAGGCCAGGTCGCGAACGGCCTGGAGTACTTCCTCGACGTGGCCGGGCACGCGCACGTTTCGCCATTCACGCACCAGCTCGCCGTTGGCATCGAACAGGAAGGTGCTGCGCTCGATGCCCATCACCTTGCGGCCGTACATGTTCTTTTCCTTGATGACGTCGAACTGCCGGCACAGGCTCTCCTCGGGATCGGCGATGAGCGGGAAGGGGAATCCATGCTTCTCGGCAAATCGTTCGTGGCTTTTCAGTGAATCCCGTGAAACGCCGAAAATGCGGCAGCCCAGCTCAGAGAACGCCTCGAAGTGATCGCGGAAGGCCTCGCCTTCTTTCGTGCAGCCCGGGGTATTGTCGCGCGGGTAGAAGTAGACCACCACAGGCTGGCCGGCGAAATCGTCGAGCCGGAAGGTTTCTCCGCCGGTGGCTTCCAGCGGCTGGGAAGTGAGGGTGATTTTCGATGTGTCCATGAAAAGTAAAATATTCGTTTAATCAGTGATTTGGGGTTGTCTGCCGTCCCGGCGCGAGGTGGCATTGGGTTACAATGCGATCGAAGTCAGGATACTGGCGCGCTCCCGGGTCCGCAAGCACTTGCGCAGACCCTGAAAATCCTGGCCCGAAGGCATCGCGATGCCTGCCTTGTCGTGCCCCGGAGTTTGATGATGAACATGGATCTCAACGCCCGCCGGTGCCGGTCAATCCGGTTTTCGCTGGACGCGAGCGATCATGTTCCCTAAACTGCGGGGCTGTTTTTTCGCCATATCTTACCGGTTGCAGTCGATTCCGACCCGATCTGGCATCGGCACGATACAGCGCAAACCGTTACTGATTCATGACTGGATTCAAGGGGTATGACTCGAACCCGAACCGTATTCATTATTTCGTTGTCGACGGCTTTCCTGCTCGGCGGATGCTTCAATAGCGAGCGCGAGCCCGTCTACGTCGCCAGCGAAGAGATTGATCCTATCGAGGCGCCGGAGGGGCTCGACAAGCCGAGCACGCGCGACATCTACGACGTGCCCGGTTACTCGCTGCCCGAACTGGCCGCCCAGGGCGACCCGGAGAATCCGCCCGAGGTCCAACCCAGTTCAGTGGCTGAGAAGTCGCGTTCGCAGATTCGCTTCGGACGTGCCGGTCTCTATCTGGCCATCGAAGATGCTCCCGACAGCGTATGGCGGCGCCTGGGCTTCACGCTCAATCGTGGCGGCATGCAGGTCCGTCAGGTCGACGAGGATGAGCGTCGCTACGAATTCAGCTTCAGCCATGAGCCGATTCAACCCGATGTTGGCTTCTTCGATCGGTTGACGTTCTGGAGTTCACCCGAGGCGGTCGACTACAGCGGTGAGTACCTGATCCGTGTGGGTGACGAGGCCCAGGATGGCGTAACGCGCGTGGAGTTGCTGGATGCCGACGGTAGCGTGATCGAGCTCGAACGAGCGGAATTCGTACTGGCGCGCCTGCGCGAGCGTCTGGGGTGACTGAAAAAACCCTAATTCTTTAACGCTCCAGGTACTTGATCTTGCCCGGAACGTCTTCCCATTCCTTGGCATCGTCCGGAGCCGGTTTCATTTCGGCAATGACCGGCCATTCCCGCGAAAGCTCCTCGTTGATTTCGAGGAACTGGTGTTGATCGGCCGGCAGGTCGTCCTCGGGATAGATGGCCTGAACCGGGCACTCGGGCTCGCACAGGGTGCAATCGATGCACTCTTCCGGGTCGATCACCAGGAAGTTCGGCCCCTCGTGAAAGCAATCCACGGGGCATACTTCAACGCAATCTGTGTACTTGCACTTGATGCAGTTCTCGGTAACGACGAAGGTCATGACGGTGTTTCCGGGTTCGTTGCCAGGGTTGCCCGTCTTCGGGGCTCCCGTGGTGGGGGAAGCGACGGGCAAGTGATAGACTATATTTTACCAGTTGCGTTGCCGAGGATTGTCGGTCAACGTCATGCAATCTTATGAATTCGCAATCAACCATCTCCCCAATACGGAACCTCGCCATTGTCTGAAAAGGCAAGCATCATCCCCGAGAAGCAACACGGCATTCGGCCGGATCGCGTCAGCGCCAACGCTCGAAAAGTGGTCGAGCGGCTCCAGGAAGCCGGGTACCTGGCCTATATCGTGGGTGGCAGCATCCGCGACCTGGTGCTTGGTCAGGACCCCAAGGACTTCGACGTCGCTACCGACGCCACACCCGAGCAGGTCAGCGAGGTCTTTCGCAACGCACGCCTGATCGGTCGTCGCTTCCGCTTGGCGCACGTTCGCTTTGGTCGCGAAGTCCTCGAGGTGGCAACCTTCCGGGGAACCGGCGAGGGGGGCAAGGACGAGCACCGGGAAGTCGAGCAGGGCCGGCTCGTGCGCGACAATGTCTGGGGCAGCGAGGCAGAGGACGCGCGCCGCCGCGATTTCACCATCAATGCCCTCATGTACGACCCGGAGACATCCACCATCCGCGACTATGTGGACGGTTTCGATGACTTGCTCAAGCGTCGCCTGCGGCTGATCGGCGACCCGGTGACCCGCTATCGTGAAGATCCCGTGCGCCTGCTGCGCGCGGTGCGTTTCAAGGTCAAGCTCGGTCTGGAGCTGGACCCGCCCACGGCCGACCCCATCCCGGAAATGGCCGAACTGTTGCACGACATTCCGCCGGCGCGCCTGTTCGAAGAGATTCTCAAGCTGCTCATGGGCGGCATGGCCTGGGAGACCTACCAGGCGCTGGTTCGGTTCAATCTCTGGGAGCCGCTGTTCCCCAACCTGTTCGATGATCCGAGCAAGCCGCCGGCCCTGGTCGAGCAGGCGCTGAAGAACACCGATCAACGGGTTGCCGAGGGCAAGCCTGTCACGCCGGCGTTTCTGTTCGCCGCCTTTCTGTGGCGGCGAGTCGAGCAACGTGCCGAAGAGCTCACCGGTGACGGGATGCCGCCGGTCGAAGCGCTTGCAGCCGCGGGCGAGGAAGCGATCGCCGAGCAAGCTGAGCGCGTGGCCATTCACCGGCGCTTTTCCAGCATGTCCAAGGAAATCTGGTGCCTTCAGCCGCGCTTCGAGAAACGTCGCGGCAAGCGTCCGCAGCGGCTGATGGCCGAGCGTCGCTTCCGCGCTGCCTACGATTTTCTCTTGCTGCGCGCGCTGGAAAATCCAGAGCTGCAGGAACTGGCCGACTGGTGGACGGACTTCCAGGAAGTCCAAGGCCCGGATCGGCGGGAAATGACCAAAGCCGCGCCGGCGACGGGCAAGCGCAAGCGCCGGCGCCCGCGCAAGCGCAAAACGGCCACGTCTTGATCGAAGCCTGGATTGGTCTCGGTGCGAACCTCGGTGACCGGGCCGCCACACTGGACGCCGCGCTCAAGCGTATCGATCGCCTGCCCGAGACTCGGTTGTGCGCGGTCTCGCGCTACTACTTCACGCCGCCCTGGGGCGACACCGACCAGCCCGAATTCCTCAATGCCGTGGCCCGTGTACACAGCGAATTGACGGCCGGTGAGCTGCTCGGCGGCCTGCTGGCCGTCGAGAGCGAACTGGGACGGCAGCGCACGAATCGACGCTGGGGGCCGCGGGTAATCGATCTCGACCTGCTGCTCTACGGGACCGAATGTATCGAGCGTCCCGAGTTGATCGTGCCCCATCCGCGCCTGCACGAACGCGCCTTCGTGCTGGTGCCACTGCTGGATCTGGCTCCAGAGCTGACCGTCCCGAAACGGGGGCGGGTGGATGCATTGCTTGAGCAACTGGATGATAATGAGCGCGCCGATATTCGGCCCGGTCCCGAAGCAGGCTACGATCCCCCGCAAGACGACACGGAGATAAGCTGATGAGCGCCGCCAGTCCCGTCACCGTTCCGTCGCTGGCCACCATGAAGGCCGAAGGCCGCCCCATCGCGATGCTGACCGCTTATGACGCCAGTTTCGCCGGGCTGATCGACGCTTCCGGCGTGGATTGCGTGCTGGTCGGTGACTCCCTGGGCAACGTCATCCAGGGACGCGATTCAACCCTGGCGGTCACCGTCGACGACATGGTCTACCACACGCAGGCCGTGCGGCGCGGGCTCGAGCGCGCCCTTCTGATTGCCGATCTGCCGTTCATGAGTTATCACGACCAACCCACGGCCATGGCTTCGGCCGCTGCCGTGATGCGTGCCGGCGCGCAGATGGTCAAGCTCGAAGGGGGCGCTGCGCATGCCGCGACCGTGAGCGCCCTGGTGGCCAACGGCGTACCGGTGTGCGCGCATCTGGGGCTGACCCCCCAGCATGTGCATCAGCTCGGCGGCTACCGGGTACAGGGACGTCACGAGGGGCCGGCAAAGCGCCTGAAGGCCGACGCCGAATGCCTGGCCGAGGCCGGCGCGGGCATGCTGGTACTCGAATGCGTGCCGGTGCCACTGGCGCGCGAGGTGGCGCAGTCGCTCGCCATTCCCGTGATCGGGATCGGTGCCGGTAGCGAGGTCGACGGACAGGTCCTGGTGCTCTACGACATGCTCGGTATCTCGCCGGGCCGTGCCCCGAAGTTCGTGCATGATTTTCTCGCCGAGGCGGGTGATGTTCGCAAGGCACTCGAAGCCTACGTGACCGCGGTTCGCGAGCGCCGGTTTCCGACGGCCGAACACGCCTGGCAGTGATGCCGCGCGTCGTCGAGTCTCTGCCCGCATTGCGTGAGTCGATCGGTCGGCTGCGCGAGCGCGGGGATCGCATCGGCTTCGTGCCCACCATGGGCAATCTCCATCGCGGTCATCTCGGCCTGGTCGAGGAAGCCGCCGTGTGCTGCGAGGCGACCATCGCGTCGATCTTCGTCAACCCCACGCAGTTCGGCCCGGGTGAGGATTTCGAGGCCTATCCCCGCACCTTCGACGCCGATCTCGAGGCGCTGGAATCGGTCGGCTGCGACCTGGTCTGGGCGCCGCCGGTCGAGGTCATGTATCCGCTGGAGAAGCCTTTCATGGTGCAGGTGCCCGAGGCCCTGTCCGACTGCCTGTGCGGCCGCTCGCGCCCGGGGCATTTCGACGGTGTGGCCACGGTGGTGTTGCGGCTGTTGAACCAGGTGACGCCTGATGTGGCCGTTTTCGGCGAGAAGGATTACCAGCAGCTGCTGATTCTCAGGCAGATGGCGCGCGACTTTGCATTGCCGGTCGAGCTCCTCGGTGCGCCCATCGTGCGCGAGGAAGACGGCTTGGCCATGAGTTCTCGAAATGGTTATCTCGACGAGAAGCAGCGTGCGGTCGCACCGACGCTCTACCGTATGCTGACCAACACGGCCGAGCGCCTGGCCGCTGGCGAGGCGTTTGAACCGCTCAAGGCAAGAGCCCTGGAAGAACTGCAGGCAGCAGGCTTCCGCCCGGACTACCTGGAATGGCGCTCGGCCGAGGATCTGGGTGAACCGAAGCCGGATGAGCCAAGCCGGGTGTTCGGTGCTGCATGGCTGGGGAAGGCGAGGTTGATCGACAACGTGCCTTCGTGAAAGGCACGAATGTTCAAGTACCAAGCACCAAGTACCAAACAAATTTCAATGACCAAATGAAGCAATGACTTAAACCCTGAACCGCCCCGGTTTTACCGGAGACTCCATCATTTGAGAGGATGGAGTCATGAACGACAAGCGAAGATACAGCCCAGAAGTGCGGGAACGAGCCATTCGGATGGTGCGCGAACAGCGTGATCAGTACAACTCCGAGTGGGCGGCGATCAGCTCGATAGCCGAGAAGTTCGGTTGTAAGGCCGAGACCTTGCGGCTGTGGATCCGACAAGACGAGCGCGATTCGGGTGAGCGGCCGGGCCAGACGACCACCGAGAGCGAGGAACTCAAGCGCCTGAAGCGGGAGAACTTCGAACTCAAGCGGGCCAACGAGATCCTGCGCAAGGCGTCGGCTTTTTTCGCCCAGGCGGAGCTCGACCGCGAACCGAAGTGATGGTCTCTTTTATCGACGACCACCGAGACGTCTACGGGGTCGAGCCGATCTGTCAGCAGTTGCCGATTGCCGCGTCGACGTACCACGAACACAAGGCCTGCCAGGCTTGCCCAGAGCGGCTGTCCGATCGCGCCCGGCGCGATGTCGAACTCAAGCAGCGCATCGAGGCGATTTGGGAAGAGAACTTCTGCGTCTACGGGACGCGCAAGATCTGGCACCAGCTTCGGCGCGAGGGCGTGGACGTGGCTCGCTGCACGGTCGAGCGCCTGATGCGCGAGATGGGCATCCGGGGCGTGAGTCGCGGGGCGTATCGCCGAACGACGCGCCCGGCGCCGATCACGGTCTGTCCGGACGATCTGGTCAGGCGACGGTTTAGTGCCAAGCGCCCGAACCAGCTGTGGGTGGCCGACTTTACCTATGTGCCGACCTGGGTTGGCTTCGTCTACACCGCCTTCGTGATCGATGTGTTCGCCAAGCGGATCGTCGGCTGGAAAACGGCCCGGTCCATGACCACCTCGCTGGTGCTCGATGCGCTTGAGCAGGCGCTGCATGCCCGAGGCGATTGCGATGGTCTGATCCACCACAGCGACCGCGGCGTTCAGTATCTATCGATCCACTACACCCAGCGACTGACCGACGCCGGCATCGACGGCTCGGTCGGATCGACCGGCAACTCCTACGACAATGCCCTGGCCGAGACCATCATCGGGCTCTACAAGACCGAGGTCATCCACCACCAAGGACCTTGGCGCGAAGCGAGCCCGGTCGAATACGCCACGCTGAACTGGGTCGACTGGTTCAATCACCGACGCTTGCTGGGATCAATCGGCCATGTACCACCAGCCGAACTTGAGGCAGCGTATTATCAGCAACTCGCGAGTCAGGCCAAAGCGGCCTGACTCAAAAACGGAGCTCTCCGGAAAAGCCGGGGCGATTCACCCCGCTATCGGTTTTTGGAGTTTCGTTCATTCGGTCATTGGGAATTGTTTGAAAATTGGTGCTTGGTGATTGATCATTTCCTCAGCCTTTACCCACCGACTTCTTGCTCCGAATCCAGCCCATGATTTCCTCCCATTGCTCCCAGTCCTGCCAGGCCAGGTAGGGCGGCAGGTCGGAGACAGTCAGGCCACGTTCGAAGGCGCGAACGTAGTTCATCGAATCCCTGAGCTGGCCGACGACGGGCACGCGAAAGTCGTCGAGGAAACCGGTCAGTTCGCGGAAGATGATCGTGTAGGGCTTGACGCGATTGGCCACCAGGCCGACCCGCACTTCGCCCTTCTTGACCGGCTTGAGTTCGAGCAGGTGATTGAGAAAACGCCAGGCCGAGCGCATGTCGACCGGTGAGGGCAGCACGGGCACGAGGATCGTCTGCGATCGGCGCACGATATTGCCCAGTTCGTGACCGGCCACGGCCGCCGGCGTATCGAGCACCAGCGTGTCGGCCTCCGGTGGCGCCCGCAGCTGGCCCTTGTGCGGCTCGGCGGGAATGATTTCCGGATACTCTTCGGGGCGCAGCGCCAGCCAGTCGGTGGCCGATTGCTGCGGATCCATGTCGCCCAGGGCGACGGCGTGTCCTTCCCAGGCCAGGGCGGCGGCGAGTGATGTGGCGATGGTGGTCTTGCCGCATCCGCCCTTGGCGTTGACGATGGCGATGGTTCGCATGACTCAGGCCCTCCGTTGTCGGTTCGACCCCCTTGGCAGTGTTCCCCGTCAGGTCCGGCGCGGGTCGGGCAGCCCGGAATGGAGCAGCCACCGTTCCCGATTTTCGTCGTAGCGCCACACTTCGCGGTGCTGGATCACGCGCTCGCGAGCGCTGTGGACATGATACAGCCGAATCTGGACATGACGTTCCACGCGCTGGCCGTCGGGGTCGGCTATGACGCGGCGCACCCGGTACTCGGTGACCCGGAACTGCTGCAAGCGCCTGCGCTCAAGGTCACGGATCGGGTTTTCGGCCAACCAGTCGGGGTGGATCATGTCGACCAGGCCGTCGTACTGGCTCCAGCGCACCATGTCCTGCCAACGGTCCATGGCCTGCTGGCGCTCCCGCTGCGCCTGGTTGCCGCCGGCGCAGGCGGCCAGGAGCAATACTGCTACCAGAAGAATCAATGGCTTATGCATCAGCTTTTCCCTCGCTGTCCCTCATCAGGGCAGCATACTTCGCCGAGAGTGTCGCCGCCACCTCGTTGCCGACCCGCAGTTCGGGCTCGAGCACCAGGCTGGCGCGGCCGCGTTCGCGCAGGCGCACCAGGAAGCCTTGTGTCGCAGCTTCATCCGGCCAGCGGCAGGCAGCCCGAAACGATTGTCCGACCGGCGCGACAAAGCGGATATCGCAGCGCCCGATGACCAGGTCGGCGTCGATGCCCGCGCGACGCAGGAGCAGCCTGGGCAGCGACCAGCCGGCGAGAATCATGGCGCTGGCCAGCGCACCGCCGAAGGCCGTGCCCTTGTCGTTGATACTCGGCGCCAGCGGCAAGGTGAGTTCGACCCCCGTCTCGTCCAGTTGGCTGACGGTCAGTTTCATGGCGCCGCCCAGCGGGATGTCGTCGGTGAGCGTGCGTTCCAGCCAGGCGGCTTCGTCGATTTCGATATCCATACGGCCATTCTAGCGTCATACCGTAAAATACAGGCATGCCCGCCGCTCCCGAACCATCCGCGCTCCCCTTCGTCGCCCGGACGCTGATGCCGCGCGAGGTGCGCACCAACGGCGCCATGGCCGTTGCCCTGGGCGCACTCGAGGGTGGCCTGGTGGGGGTGGTGGTCAAGACGCAGTTCGCTGCGGTTGCCGATGCCGCCTGGGTCAATCTCTGCGTCGCCCTGGTGGCCGGATCGCCGGCATTCGCCAACGTGGTGAGCCTGTGGATTTCGGGTCTGGCCGAGGGGCGCGACAAGCCGGCCTGGGTTGCGCGATTGATGGCCGTGACCTGTGCGTTCCTGATCCTGATGGCGTTCGCGCCGACCAGCGTGGCCGGGCTGGTTCTGATTACGCTGGGCATGATCGTTGCGCGCCTGGCCTGGGCGGGTGTGATCACGCTGCGGGCCGCCATCTGGCGCGCCAATTTCCCGCGCCAGGTACGCGCCCGCATCACAGGCTGGATCACCATCATCTATTCGCTGACCATCGCCGCGACGGCGGCGGTGATCGGCCTGCTCATGAACTGGTGGCCAGAGATCTGGCGCCTGGCGTTTCCGATTGCCGGCGTCGTCGGGCTCGCGGCGGCCTGGCGATACCAGGCCACCCGGGTCCGCGGTGGACGACGTATCCAGAGCGAGGAGCTCGACCAGCGGCGCGACCGCCGGGGCGGGCAGCTTCGAGCGGCTATAGACATTCTGCGGCGCGATATCTGGTACCGACGCTACATGCTCACGATGTTCGCCTTCGGCAGCGGCAACCTGATGGTCATCGCGCTACTGGTCGTGCTGCTCAACGAGCAGTTCGGTTTCGAGCGATTCCAGCAGGTGATGATTACTACGGCCTTGCCGCTTATCATGCTCTCGATCTTCACGCCGATCTGGGCGAGACGCCTGGACGCCGTGCATATCCTGGACTACCGCGCCCGCCAGGCCTGGATGTTCGTAATCACCATGCTCTTGTTTCTTTCAGCGTCGATCTTCGGGCTCAAGTGGTTGTTCTGGATCGGCGCGCTGTCGCTGGGGATGGCGTTCGCCGGCGGCAAGCTGGGCTGGAATCTCGGCCACAACGATTTCGCCAGCGACGACCAGTCGACTCTCTACATGGGCATCCATGTGACACTGACCGGTGTTCGTGGCCTGATCGCTCCCCTGGTGGGTGTGGGCGTGTACCAGTTCCTGGAGTCGCTGGAAGCCGGGATGGGCCGTTTCGTGTTGCTTTTCCCGTTCATGTTGACCCTGGGTGGGGCAGTTACTTTCGTCATTCTTGCCCGGCTGCGCCGGAAGGAGATAGAGGCCCAATGATGATCGAGTTGCTGGTCGCGGCCGCAGTCGCCGGCGAGTCCGACGATTTGCCCCGGCTCAAGGTGCGTGGGCGCGATATCGCACCGGAGGCGCCGCAGGCCACGGCGAGCCTGTCCGAAGACGAGATCGAGCGAATTCGCCCGACCCACCCGGCCGAATTGTTCTCGCGCCTGCCGGGTACATGGGTCACGCGTGGCAGTGGCCAGGAGCATCTCACCGCCATTCGTTCGCCGATCCTGTCCGGGGCGGGTGGCTGCGGCGCGCTGCTGATTCTCGAGGCCGGCATTCCCATACGTCCGCCCGGTTTCTGCAACGTCAACAACCTGTTTGAAGTGAATATCGCGCAGGCCGAGAGCGTCAGCGTCCTTCGCGGTCCCGGCGGCATCGGGCATGCCTCCGGCGGGTTGCACGGTGTCATCGACGTCACGCCACGATCGCCGCTGGCCAACCCGCGCAACAGTGCCCGGTTCGAAGCAGGCAGCAACGATTACTTCCGTCTGGGCGCATCACTGACCGGCGAGTTCGGTGGGGGCGCCGTCGGCCTGGATTTCACCGCGACCGACGCGGGTAGCTTCCGGATCGATGAGGGCTACGAGCACCAGCTCGCCACGTTGCAGCATGCCGTTCCCATCGACGGCGGACAGTGGCGCACGATCGTCAGCGGCGCGCGCCTGGACCAGGACACGGCCGGCTTCATCCTGGGGTTTCGGGCTTTCGAGGATTCCGGGCTTCGCCGGGCCAACCTGAACCCGGAAGCCTTTCGCGAGGCCAACGCCGTTCGGGTGATCTCCCGGCGCGAATGGCTGGACGGGCAGGGAGTCGAGCACCGTCTGAGCGGCTTTGCCAGACGCTCGGACATGACCTTTTTGCAGCATTTCCTGCCCGGCAAACCGCTGGAGCGCAACGGCCAGGTTTCGGCCGGCGTCCAGTACGACCGTGCCGGTTCCGGCAGCGGCTGGGACTGGGGTTTCGATGCCGAGCTGTTTCGCGGTGATCTGTCGCAGACCCAGGATGGGCCCACGCAAGGCCCGCCCTTCCTGGCCGAAATTCGCCCGACCGGTCGGCACTACGACTACGTGGTCGACGGACAGCGCCTGGGCGGCTACCTGGCACGACGATTCGAGCTGGGTGAGAACTGGCGCCTGCGGGCCGGGCTGCACGCCGACTGGATCCGCTACGACTACCACAATCGCATGGCCACCGGGAACCTGGCCGAGGACGGTACGGCCTGCGACCTCGGTGGTTGTCTCTACAACCGCCCGGCCGACCGCAGCGACGATTTTTTGGAAGTTGCACCCGAACTGACCCTGAGCCGCGAACTCGACGGTGGCCGAGCATGGCTGCGTCTGGCGCGCGGTTTCCGGGCGCCGCAGGCGACCGAGCTGTATCGACTCCAACGCGGCCAGGACGTGGCCGATCTCGATCCCGAGCAACTCGATGCGATCGAGTTGGGTGTCCGGGGAGAAGGCACGCTGGACTGGGAGCTGGTCGCCTTCTACCAGCACAAGCGTGACTTCATCTTTCGCGACAGCGAAGGCTTCAACGTCAGCGACGGCAAGTCCGGTCACCGTGGCATCGAGTTTTCGCTGGACTATCCGATCACCGAAGCACTGGAGTTCGGTGCTCGTGGCAGTTATGCCGTGCACTGGTATCGATTCGACCGGGACCTGGGCGGCGAGCAAATCACCTCCGGCCGCACGATTCCGTCCGCGCCGCGGCGCATGGCCAGCACCGACCTGACATGGCGGCCGACCGGGCGGCTCATCGCGCAACTGGCCGCAGAGCATACCGGCGAGTACTGGCTCGACGCGGACAACACTCGCCGATACGACGGGCACACGCTCGTGCACCTGGCAGGGGAATACGCCCTGGCCGAACAGTGGCGGATCGGCCTTCGCCTTCGCAACCTGCTTGGCCAACGCTACGCCGAGCGGGCGGACTTCGCCTTTGGCAACTATCGCTATTTTCCCGGTTCCGGGCGCGGTGTGTTTCTGTCCCTGAGCTGGATTGGCGGGGGTTGAAGGCCGGGGAGCGGCCATTGCGTCCGCCCCCGCCGGCGCAAACTCCGCTGCCGCTCTCGGCGTCGATCCCTTGCTTCACCTTTACCGGCCTCGCGCTACACTGTATGCACGGAAAGAGATAAGCTGCATGTTGCGCGTATCGCGCGGAGAATATTTGTTTTGAGTCAGGGATCCGAACAACAGCCTCCCACGGATGGTGAAACGGTGCTCATGGGTACCAGCCGGACGGGGAACGAGCGACATGAATCCTGCCTGGTCATCATCCGGGGCGCGCGGCTGGGTTCAAGACTCGTCCCGGGTGAGGAACCCTTGACCATTGGCCGGGCCGTGGACGCCGACTTCCAGATCTCCGAGAGGAGTATCTCGCGCTACCACTGTCGCGTTTTCTTCAAGGACGGGTGTTACTGGATCGAAGACCTGGGTTCGACCAATCACACCTGGCTCAATGACGAGATGGTCGAACGCGCACCGTTGCGCGATGGTGATCTCGTTCGAATCAGTCAGACCGTGCTCAAGTTCGTCGACGAGGGCAACATCGAGGCGGGCTATCATTCCGAATTGCACGAGAGCACCATCCGTGATGCGCTTACGGGGCTTTACAATCGCCGCCACGCCATGGCGGTTCTGGAAAAAGAGGCCGCCCGCGCACAGCGGGATAAAGGCTATGACCTGGCGCTGGTCATTCTCGACCTGGACTTCTTCAAGGACATCAACGACGAACACGGCCATCTCGCCGGCGATGGCATCCTCAAGCAATTGACCCAGCTGGCGGCCGAGCGCGTGCGTGGCAGCGATACCCTGGCGCGGATCGGCGGCGAGGAGTTTGCTCTCATCCTTCCCGACACCACGGCCGACGAGGCCTGGCGACTGGCCGAATCGATCCGCGAGACCGTTGCCGGTGCGCGTATCCGCCTGGGCGAGGAAGAACACACGATGACGCTTTCGGCCGGGGTGGCCACCTGGCAACCCCAAATGGAGAGCATCAGCGAGCTGCTCCGGGCGGCCGACCAGCAGCTCTACGAGGCCAAGTCGTCGGGCCGAAATCGCGTTTGCTAGACGCCGTAGAAGGCGAGCAAGGGATCGAGTTCGGGTTCTTGCCGCCTGAATGCCAGCCATGACTCATGCATGGGGCGACTCGCGCCCACCTGGAGTATTTCGCGCGCCAGGCGATGCCCGGTATCCGGATCGAACAAGCCCTTTTCCCGGAACAGCTCGAAGGCATCGCGAGCGAGCTGCTCGGCCCACAGGTAGCTGTAGTAGCCGGCCGAATAGCCGCCGTCGAACAGGTGCGTGAAGCTCATCAGGTAGCGATTGTCCTCGGGCATGGGCAGCACGGCGACTTCATCGTGGACTTGCCGCATTACGGCGACCGGGTCGGCGTCGCGGCGGGTGTGCAGGGCCAGATCGGTCAATGCAAACTGAATCTGGCGGACCAGGGCCATCGCGCCCTGGAACTGTTGGTCGGCCTTCAGGCCCGTAAGCAGCTTGTCCGGCAGCGGCTCGCCGGTTTCGACATGGCGCGCGTAGCGCTCGAGCGACTCGGCCTCCCAGGCCCAGCCCTCCATGAGCTGGCTGGGCAGCTCCACCGCATCCCACTCGACGCCGCTGATGCCGGCGATTCCGGGCAAGTCGATACGTGTGAGCAGGTGATGCAGGCAGTGGCCGAATTCGTGGAAGATCGTGACGACGTCGTCGTGCGTGAGCAGGCTCGGGTGGCCTTCCGACGGGGGTGCAAAATTGCAGGTGAGATACGCGATCGGTAATTGCTCGATGCCGCCGGCACGCATGCGGGCGCGACAGACATCCATCCAGGCGCCGCCGGACTTTCGCGGCCGGCTGTAGAGATCCAGGTACAGGCCGGCCACTTTCGCCCCCGTTTCATCCAGCACGTGGAAGAAGTGCACGTCATCGTGCCATGTGTCGATGCTGTCGTCGCTTTCGAATCGCAACCCGAACAGGTCGCCGGCCGTCGTGAACAGGCCGTCGAATACGCGCTGGAGTTCGAACCAGGGTTTGAGCATGGATTCGTTGATGCCGAGCTTGTGCTCGCGCAGCTTCTCGCTGTAGTAGGCGATGTCCCAGGGTTCCAGCGGTGTCTCGGCGCCGAGGCCGGCGGCAAATTCCGTCAGCTCGTCCAGTTGGACTTTCGCCAGCGGCCGGGCGCGCTCGGCGAGATGGTGAAGAAAAGCTTCCACCTCTTCGGCCGTGTCGGCCATGCGTGTGGAGAGCTGCATGGCGGCATGGTGCTCGAAGCCGAGAAGCTTTGCCTGCTCGTCGCGCAGAGCCAGCATTTCGCGCATGACGGGGCCGTTGTCGAACTCGCCGCCGTTGGGGCCGGTCTCCGATGCGCGGGTGGCGAAGGCGCGGTAAAAGCGCTCGCGCAGGTCCCGGTCGTCGGCGTAAGTCGTGATGGCATGGAAGGCCGGAAAACTGAGGTTCGCCATCCAGCCGGTCTTGCCGGCGTCACGGGCCATGCCGGCGAGCAGATCGAGCTCCGCTCGGTGCAGGCCGGCGAGTTGTCCAGCGTGCTCGAAGGTTTCGCTGTAGGCCTCGGTGGCGTCAAGCACATGGTTGCCGAAGCGGTTGCTCAGCTCCGACAGGCGCAGACTGATCTCGCCGAAGCGCGCGCGTTCGGCCTCGGGCAGGTCGACCCCGGCCAGGTGAAAATCGCGCAGCTCGTGTTCGATGGTGGCCCGGAGCGCGACATCCTGCTCGGCAAAGTCGTCGCGTTCGGCCAGTGCCCTGTAGGCTGCCCAGAGTTCCCGGTTGTGCCCACGCTCGGTCTCAAAACGCGTCATGGGCGCCAGGCAGGCTTCGTAAGCTTCGCGCCATTCGGGCGTATTGTTGACCGAATTCAGATGGGAGACCGCCGACCAGGTGTTGGCGAGGGCGTTGTCGGCCAGTGTTTCGGCCATGACCACGTTGTCGTAATCGACCCGGTCGCCCAGGGCTTCGATTCGTTCGATGACGCCGCGATATTCGGCCAGGCGCTGCTCGATGGCAGGCACGGCGTGCTCGGGTCGAATCTTCGAGAAGGCCGGCAGTCCTTCGGCGAGCAAAGGGTTATCCATGGTGTTCCTCAGATTGATTTGTTACTTGACGGCCCGAATGCGCTGCGGCTCGTCGGCCAGCTCCTCGAGCAAGTCCTCGATGCGGTCGAATGCCTCGGTCAGTTGCTCGGCCTCGGGCAGCAGGGTGATCCGGAAGTGATTGCGCTCGGGAATATTGAAGCTCGAGCCGGGCACGATCAGGATGTGCTTGTGCTCGAGTAACTCGGCGGCAAAGCGGTGGTCGTCGAAATCGCCGAAAACCTTCGTTCGAACCGAGGGGAAGGCGTACATCGCCCCCATCGGCTTGACCAGTTCGAGAAAGCGGCTTTTCCCGCAGGCCTCGATGACGGCCTGGCGCGACTCGAACAGCCGGCCGTCGCGGCCAACCAGGTCCGCGATCGATTGGTAGCCGCCCAGCGCCGTCTGCACCGCCCACTGGCCGGGCACGTTGGCCGACAGGCGCAGGGCGGCCAGTTTTTCGACCGCCAGCATGTAGTCCTCGGCACGCTCCAGCGCGCCGGTGAAAACCGTCCAGCCCACGCGCCAGCCGCAGGCGCGGTAGACCTTCGACAATCCGCCGAAAGATACGCACAGGGTCTCGGGCGCGAGCGGCGCCATCGGCACGAAACGCGCGTCTTCGTAGCAGATGCTGTCGTAGATCTCGTCGGAGAAGATGATCAGGTCGTGACGGGTGGCCAGGTCGGCCAGGGCCTGTAGCGTTTCTTCCGGGTAGACCGCGCCGGTGGGGTTGTTGGGGTTGATCACCACGATGGCGCGCGTCTTCGGCGTGATCTGTTCCTCGATACGGGCGACATCGGGCACGAAGCCGTCCGCTTCCCGACACTGGTAATGCACCGCCTTGCCGCCGTTGAGAACAACGGCGGCGGTCCACAGCGGGTAGTCCGGGGCCGGCACCAGCACCTCGTCGCCGGGTTCGAGCAGCGACCGAAGGGTCAGGTCGACCAGTTCGGACACGCCGTTACCGACCACGACCTGGTCGTAGCGGGTGTCGGTCAGCCCCCGCGCCTGGAACTGCATGGCGACCGCCTCGCGCGCCGGAAAGATCCCGGCCTGCGGGCCGTAGCCTTCGGAGAAGGGCAGGTTGCGGATCACGGCGCGGCGCATGGTCTCGGGGGTGCGAAATCCGAAGGCGCCGGGGTTGCCGATGTTGAGATGCAGGATGTCGTTGCCCTGCTGTTCGAGCTCGCGCGCACGCCGGGCCAGCGCGCCGCGAATCTCGTAGCGCACCGCTTCGAGCCGGCCAGCGGTCTGGAATGACGGTTTCATGGGAGCAATCATACCGTTTCAGTGGGGTTGCAGAAACGCGCGTTGGGTTCTTGAACAAGAAAATCGTCCACAGATGAACACAGATAAACACAGATGAAGAATTTCCGGCGCAAGGAGGGAGCGGACTCAAGAATTCCGGTTGCACGACTGTAGCTGACGCAGATGCGTTAATCTTTCGAGTCCGACGCATCCGAATGCCCCGAGGAAAGACCACCTATGTCACGAGTTTTGTTGCTTGCCGTTCTGCTGGCGCCGCTGGCGCTGGCCGAGACGCAGACGCCTTACGCTGAGCCGACCCCTTCGCCGCTGGCCGGGCTGGCGTATCCCCATTCGCTGTTTCCCGATTCAGCGGATCATGACCCTGCCATACCGCTCCCGGAGTCCGTTCTGGGGTTCCCGGTGGGCGAGCGGGTCGCCACTTCCGGGCAGATACTCGAGTACGCGCAGCGGGTGGCCGAAGCTTCCGGGCGAGTCGAACTGGTCGAGTATGGTGAGACCTTCGAGGGCCGGACGCTTGTCTACCTGGTGGTGTCGTCGCCTGACAATCTCGCGCGCCGCGACGAAATCCAGTCGGGCATGGCCGCGCTGGCCGATCCGCGTGACTCTTCCGCCGGGGAGCGTGAGCGGCTGATCGACGAGTTGCCGGCTGTGGGCTGGTTCGGCTACTCGATTCACGGCAACGAGAGTTCCGGCTCGGACGCCTCGCTGGCCGTGCTCTACCACCTGGCCGCCGACCGGTCACGGGCGACCGCTGAATTGCTCGAAGACCTGGTGGTGATCATCGATCCCAACATGAACCCGGACGGCCGGATGCGCTTCGTTAACGGGGTCCACCAGTCGCGCGGCGAGCAGCCCAACGTCGACGACCAGTCGCTGGTGCATTCCGGCTACTGGCCTTACGGGCGCGGCAATCACTACCTGTTCGATCTCAACCGCGACTGGCTCTACGCCCGCCAGCCTGAAACGCGTGGCCGCATCCCGCATGTCATCGACTGGAAGCCGCTGCTGTTCGTCGACATCCACGAGATGGGCTCGCAGGACACGTTCCTGTTTTCCCCGCCGCGCGAACCCTACAACCCGCACCTGCCGCACCAGGGCAGCGACCTGGGTAATCGTTTCGCGGACGATCAGGCGGCGGCCTTCGACGAGTTCGGTTATCCCTACTACTCGGGTGAGTGGAACGAGAACTGGTTTCCCGGCTACTCCGATGCCTGGGCCGCGCTGCGCGGCGCGCACGGCATCCTCTACGAGCAGGCACGCATTGCCGACGACGGCGTGCAGCGGCCGACGCACCTGCTCAGCTACCGGCAGTCGGTCCATCACCAGGTGCTGTCGACGTTCGCCAACATGAAGACCCTGCGCGAGCGGCGCAGCGAGATGCTGGCGGCCTTCGCTGAAGACAAAAACAATCTCGTGTCAGACGAGTCGCCCTACGCCGAGCGAAGCTTTGTCATCCTGCCCAGCAAAAACCAGGGCCGCATTAACGACCTGCTCGAGTTGCTGGCGATCCAGGAGATCGAGACGCATCGCCTGAGTGAGGACCTGCGTGTCACGCGCGCCACCGATCGCCTCGGTCGCGAGCGACGGAATCTCGACCTGCCGGCTGGCAGCCTCGTGATTCGCAACCGTCAGCCCGAGGCACGTCTTGTGGCGGCAATGTTCGAGTTCGACCCGCATATCAGCGAATCGGCGCTGGAGGCCGAGCGCAAGAACATCCTCGAAAAGGGCCGTAGCACGCTCTATGACACGACTGGCTGGAACATCCCGATGATGTTCGACCTGGAGGCGCTGAGCGTGCCTGAGCACCTGACCCGCTCGCTCGAACGGATCGAGCCGGCGCGCGTCAGGGGCAACGCCGAGACCGCCGAGGACGCCGTCGCGCTTGTCGCATCAGGCGATGACGACCGCAGCGTGGCCCTGGCCGCCCGGCTGATGGAGCGGGGGCTGCGTGTGCGCGCCAACACGCGGGAATCCGCGCTCGAAGGTATCGAGTTGCCGGTCGGTTCGATTGCCATCACCCGTGACGACAATCGTGACCTCGACGACTGGCAGCGGCGAGTGGTCGATGCGGCCGACGAGCTGGGCCTCGCGGTAGAGCCGATCGGACACGGCCGGGCGCCGGGTGAGAAGGCGGACCTTGGCGGTGGATACTGGGCCTTGCTCGATCAGCCGAAGATCGCCCTGGTCGGGCGCGGCAGCAGCAACATGCTCGATTTCGGCGCGGTTTGGTACCTGCTCGATCATCGAATCGGCATTCGCCACAGCCACCTCGACGAAGGGCGGGTCGGCAGTGCCGACCTGCGGCGCTATAACACGGTCTACCTGCCCGATCGCTGGGGCGGCAGTCTGCCCGATGGCCTGGTCGCGGAACTCGGAGAATGGGTTAAAGCCGGCGGGACCCTGATTGCAGCCGGAAGCGCGGCGCGGGCGCTGACGGTGGGTGAAGAGCCGCTGGTCTCGATACGCACGCTGTCGCAAATCATCGAAGAGGATCTCGGCCCCTACCAGGACGCCCTCTACAGGGAGTGGCAGGCGCGCCACGATCCGCTGCCCGACTCGATCTGGGGTCATGCCGCCGAGGCGGCCGCTTATCCCTGGGAAGGCCGGGATGACAGCCTGCCATCGCCCGATGAACGCAAGCGTCGGGACGATTGGCAGCGGCAGTTCATGCCCTCGGGCGCGCTGGTCGCCGCACGTGCCGACGAGAAACACTGGCTGGCTGCCGGAGCAGGCGAGTTTCTCACCGGGCTGTTCTCCAATTCGCCGGTGCTGATGAGCAAACCGCCGGTTGAAACGCCACTGCGCCTGGGCGTATACGCGGAGGCCGAAACGGAGGGTCGCCACGTAGGTTGGGCGCCCGTGCCGGAAGACCGGGCGCTTCGCGTGCGCACGGCCGGCCTGCTGTGGCCGGAAGCGCGCGAGCGTATTGCCAACGGCGCGTGGGTGACGCGCGAGTCGGTGGGGGACGGCCAGGTCATCCTGTTCGCCCATCCGCCGGCATTCCGGGCGGCGCAGATCGGCGCCATGCGGATTCTGGAGAATGCGCTGATCCTCGGTCCCGGTCTGGGCGCGGATCAGCCGGTCGAACTGCCCTGAGACGGCAGGAAGTGCGGTTTCGAGAACTGATCGGCTCGAAACTTGCCCAAGGGACATGAATGCTTGGCAAGCAAGCAGCTTCTCGCTGCCCATCTTTTGAACCATCAAGGATTACGGAGTGACATCGTGCAGGTAAAAGGCGTTTATACAGCCCTGGTCACGCCCTTCGACGAAGCGGGTGAAGTCAACTACGACATGCTGGGCGAGCTGCTGGAAAAACAGATCGCCGCGGGCGTGACCGGCGTCGTGCCGATGGGCACCACCGGCGAGTCGCCGACGATGTTCAATGCCGAGCACGACGGCGTCATTCGCTACACGGTCGAGAAGGTTGCCGGCCGGGTGCAGGTCTGGGCGGGCACGGGTTCCAACAATACCCAGCAGGCCATCCGTACCACGCGCGAGGCGCAGGAGGCCGGCGCCGACGGGGTTCTGGTCGTTACGCCTTATTACAACAAGCCGTCCCAGGCCGGTCTGCAGCGCTACTTTCGCGAGATTGCCGAATCGACCGAACTGCCCATCATCGTCTACAACATCAAGGGTCGCACCGCGGTCAACGTCGAAACTGAAACCATGGCCGAAATCGCGCGTATTCCCAACGTCATCGCGGTCAAGGAGGCCTCGGGCGATATCGGCCAGATGGGTGATGTCATCGCTTCGATCTGCCATCGCCACGACGAGCCCTTCTGGGTCGTCTCCGGCGATGACGCACTCACCCTGCCGCTGATGAGTATCGGTGGTCACGGTGTGATCTCGGTGGTGTCCAACCTGGTGCCCGAGCGCATGGTGGCGCTGGTCGACGCCGCGGCAAGAGGCGATTTCGAGACCGCCCGCCGCATCCATTTCGAGCTTTTGCCCCTGTTCAAGGCCAGCTTTATCGAGACCAACCCGGTACCGATCAAGGCGGCGATGAACCTCTGCGGTCTGAACGTCGGTGGCGTGCGCAGTCCACTGGCGCCGCTGACCGAGGGCAGTCATGACCGGCTCGCGGCGATCCTCAAGGAAGTCGGGCTGGTCGATTGAGTGGATGCGCGGGTGAGTGTTCCGTTTCGCAACACCGCACGGGTCTACGGATTGGTCAGCCAGGGTTTTCACTGGCTGGTCGTGGGCCTGATCATTGTCCAGTTCATCTGGGCATGGCGCATCGACCAGGTCGACGGCCTGCGTGATCGGCTCGAGCTGGTGACCCAGCACAAGACTATCGGCATGAGCATCCTGGCGTTCGTCGTGCTCAGGCTGCTGTGGCGGCTGTTCAACCGGCCGCCCCCGCTGCCCGAACACATGCCGCGCTGGGAACAATATGCCGCCCATGCGGGTCACTGGATTCTGTATGGACTGATCTTCGCCATTCCGCTTTCGGGTTGGGCGTACTCGTCGGCTGCCGGATACGGCGACTACTGGTGGGGTCCGATCGATTTCCCCAGCATCGTGGCCAAGGGTGAAGAAATGGAAGAATTATTCGAAACCACGCATGAGTGGCTGACCGATGCGCTGGCGATTGTCGCCATTGGTCACGCGCTGGCCGCGCTGCGCCACCACTTCTGGCTCAAGGACGACATACTGAAAAGGATGCTGCCGATATGGCGAAAGGAATGAAGAGCATAGTGCTGGCATTGCTGATGCTGCCGGGGCTGAGCCTGGCCGACTGCCTCAGGGCGGACCAGGAAGATGGTGAGTTGAAGTTTATCGGCGTGGCCGATGGCAATCGCTTCACCGGCGAGTTCGGCGAGTTCGAGGTATCGCTTTGCATGGACAAGCAGGAGCTCAAAAGCGCCGGTATCGAGGTCATCGTCAAGACGGCCTCTGCCGATACCGGCGACGGCCAGCGCGACAGCGAACTGCACGGCGAGAATTTTTTCCACGTCGAGGAGTATCCGGAAGCGACCTGGGAAAGCACCGAGATTCGTGCTGACGGCGATACTTTCGTTGCCGAGGGCAAGCTCACGCTGCGCGGCATGACCAGCGACCAGCCCGTGCGCCTGGAGCTTACGGACGACGAGCCGCCGGTACTCAGCGGCAGCGCAGAAATCATGCGCCTGGACTGGAATGTCGGCACCGGGGACGAGGATTTCGAAGACACCGACTTCATCCGCAACCGCGTCGACCTCGAATTCGAGCTGCAACTCCAGCCATACTCTGGGGGATAAAGAGTCGGTAACCGCGGATCGTGACCGTTTTGGTCATTCGAATTTCGAACATTCGAATTTGAAATTTTCAGTACCAGCTAACGACTGAACGCGAGAAGTCCGTCAGAAGCTAATCGGAAGCGCCCCTCATTCATCCGCCACCCCCAACCGCTTGTGCATGATCGGTGAGGTGGTCGTGTACTGCACGAACTGTCGCTGCTCGGGGTAGACGTATTTCTGCACGCCGAAGGCCGCCAGCGCGCCCTCGTGAAATCCTGACAGGATGAATTTCTTCTTGCCCGGGTAGGTATTGACGTCACCGATGGCGAACACGCCTTCGACCGAGGTCTGGAATTTCTCGGTATCGACCGGGATCTGTTTTTTCTCCAGGTCCAGGCCCCAGTCGGCGATCGGCCCCAGGTCCGGCGCCAGGCCCCAGAACACCAGCACCTCGTCGCCCTCGACGCTGAACTTGTTGCGATCGAGGTCCATCATGTCGAACCCCGTGAAATGCCCATTATCGCTGTGCACCTGGGTAATGATGCCCTGACGTTCGCTGACCTTGCCCTCGGCCGCCAGTGCACGGACCTTCTCGACCGAGGCGGCCGCGCCGCGGTACTCGTTGCGGCGGTGAATCAGGTCGACCGAGGCCGCGATGTCGGCCAGGTCCATGGTCCAGTCCAGCGCCGAGTCGCCCCCGCCGAGGATCAGCAGGCGCTTGTCGCGGAAATACTCGCGGTTGGTGACCTTGTAGTGAATCTGGTCGCTTGTGACCTCGTCGATCCCCTTGGCCTTGAGCTTTCGCGCCTGGAAGGCACCCAGGCCCGCGGCGATGATGACCGCGCCGGCGTCGAATTCCGTGCCCGCGGAAGTGACCACGGTGAAGCGCCCGTCGTCGCGCTTTTCGAACTTCTCCACGCGCTGGCCCAGGTGAATGCCGGCGTGGAAAGGCTTGATCTGCTGCATCAGCTTGTCGACCAGCTCCTGCGCGCCGATCACCGGCCAGGCCGGGATGTCGTAGATCGGCTTTTCCGGATACAGCTCGGCACACTGACCGCCGACCTGGGGCAGGGAATCGACCAGCTCGGCCTTGAGGCCCAGCAAGCCGAGTTCGAAAACCTGGAACAGGCCAACCGGGCCTGCGCCGACGATGACCGCATCGGTCTGGATTGCCATGGGTGACTCCGGATGGTTTTGCAGTGGATTCAGAATTCGGTCTCCTATGATAACCGTGGTCAATGAGGTTTCAGGTTTCAGGTTTCAGGTTTCAGGTTTCAGGTTGCCGGGTTGCGATATCCTGCTGCCTGAACCCTGAACCCTGAACCCTGAACCCTGAACCCTGAACCCTGAACCCTGAACCCTGAACCCTGAACCCTTTATGTACGAGCAACGCGACATCAAACTCCATCCCGAGTGGCTCGAGGCCATCGGCGGTGAATTCGACCGCGACTACATGCAGCGACTGCGCGCCTTCCTGCTGGAGCGCAGCCGGGCCGGGGCCACGGTCTATCCGCCGGGTCCGCAGATTTTCAACGCGCTGGACTCCACGCCGCTGTCAAAGGTCAAGGCCGTCATCCTCGGCCAGGACCCCTACCACGGACCGGGCCAGGCGCACGGGCTGTGCTTTTCGGTTCAGAAGGGCGTGCGCCCGCCGCCGTCGCTGGTCAACATTTTCAAGGAAATCGAGTCCGACCTGGGCTTGCCCGTGCCGCCCCACGGCTGTCTCCAGGCCTGGGCCGACCGGGGCGTGCTGCTGCTGAACGCCGTGCTCACCGTCGAGCGCGGCAACGCCGGCGCGCACCAGGGCAAGGGCTGGGAACAGTTCACCGACGCGGTTGTACAGGCCGTCAACGAGCGCCGCGACAATGTCGTCTTTTTCCTGTGGGGCAGTCACGCCCAGAAAAAGGGCGCCGGTATCGATGGCAATCGCCACCTCGTCCTCAAGGCACCGCACCCGTCGCCGCTTTCGGCCCACCGCGGCTTCTTCGGCTGTCGACATTTCTCCAAAGCCAACGAGTGGCTCGAGAGTCGCGGCGTGGCGCCGATCGACTGGAGCCTTTAGAGTCCCCGCCGATAGGGGATCCGTAAACCCCTCGCCTTCAGGCGATGGATCAGTCCTGTAATTTGCAAATTCCAAGCACCAATTCGCAAACAAGGACCAATGTTTCAATGATCGAATGATCAAAACATGGCCTCGGGCATTCGAAGCGCCCCGATTAGTTTCGGTGACTTGAAAATTCGGTCATTGAGATTTGTTTGGAAATTGGTGCTTGGTACTTGGACATTGATGTCCTGGAGCAATTGGCCGCATGGCCTATCGATCTGGCTTTAGCCGGTGGTCGTTGACCGACGGTTGTGGGCGAGAGTCCAAAAGCGGTGGGTACGATGCTCTCTAACTAAGTTTCCGCCTGGAAGCAGAACGCAGGCCGAGGTAGATGCCGACCAGGGCCAGGGCGATGCCGGTCAGCTGCCAGGTGTCCAGGCGGAGGCCGAAGATGAGGTAGTCCCACAGCACCGAGGAGGCCGGCTGGATGAGCAGCAGCAGGCCGACGATGCCGGCCGGCAGGAAGGGCATGCCACGGGTGATCGACAGCCATCCGAGTACCTGGCAGACCAGGCCCAGGCCGATCAGCGCAGCAAGCGCCTGCCAGGTGGGGATATCGAAGCTGTTGCCCTCGAGCAGGTTGGCCGCCCCCAGGATCAACGCGCAGAAAAAGGTTGACTGCAGCAGCCGGGCCTCGGGCCGGATATGGCCGTGGCGGATCTGGAAGCCCCTCAGGCTCAACAGGTAGAGCGCATAAGCCAGGGCAGTCAGCAGACCCAGGATGACGCCCATGCGATAGTCCGGCGGCAGGTTGGCCCAGTCGCGGCCGAACAGCAGCCACAGGCCACCCATGGCCAGTCCCAGGCCCGATGCAAATCGCCAACCGACCCGCTCACGCAGCCAGATTACGCCGATGGCGGTCAGCAGAAAGACCTGGAAGTTGGCCAGCAGGGTCGACAGGCCCGGGCCGATGTAGTCGATGGCGCGGTGCCAGAACCAGATGTCGGCGGCGAAGAAGGCGCCAATCAGCAGGGAGCCGAGCCAGTTGTCGCGCCAGCCGACGCGCATTTCCGGACGCAGGGCGAGCAGGGCGGCGAAGGCGAGACAGCCGAAGACCATGCGGTAGAAGCCCGAAGTGGTCGGCGGCATGCCGGTCAGCCGCGCGAAGATGGCGGCGAAGCTGAGCATGATGGCGCCGGCGAGTACCAGCAGTGCGGCCTTGAGGGGCGAGGGCGTATTCATCGAGTCATCGGGCGCTGCGGGCCAGTTTGGGGCTGTCGCGGTCGAGGCCACAGGCGTGCTCGACGAAAGCCTCGCGCAGGGGCCAGAGCAGGCCGGCGGCCGTGAAGCCCAGCCCGGCCAGAGCGCGGCCCGGTCCGGCACGGGTGAATTCATTGATGGCATGGATGCCGCCGGCGACCATGCTGCCGCCGCTGATGCGCCAGCGCTCATAATGCCTGAGCGGGCGTGCCGGGTCGTTGTCGCCGGTCCACTCGGCCAGTACCTCGGCGAGGGCGGCAGCGTCCATCAGGCCCAGGTTGAGGCCCTGGCCGGCCAGGGGGTGGACGTTGCGCGCGGCATCGCCGAGCAGAATGAGTCGGCCGCGAACCAGGGATGTCGCCTGGCGGCGGATCAACGGAAAGGCATAGCGCTGCGTCGACGCGGTGGCTGCGCCGAAGGGGCTATCCTGGTAGTCGTTGAGCTCGGCCAGAAACGCTGTCTCGTCAAGAGCCTTCAGCTCGGTCGCGCGCCGCTCGGGCTGCGACCACACGATTGATGAGCGGCCGTCGGCCAGCGGCAGCAGGGCCAGCGGTCCGTGCTCGGTGAAGCGCTGCCACGCGATGCCGGTGTTGGGTCGCTCGGTAGTGACGTGCGTAACCAGGGCCTGTTGGTTGTAGTGCCATATCTCGGTCTCGATGCCGGCCATCTGGCGAAGTCGACTGCGCGCGCCGTCGGCGGCCACCAGCAAGCGCGCGCGCAGGGTCTTGCCGTCGTCGAGTTCGATGCGTACATGGTCTTCGCGCTGGCTGAAGCCCTTCACGCCGGCCGGCGCGATCAACTCGACGTTTTCCACTTCGGCCAGCGCTTGCCAGCCACAAGCTTGCAGCCAGGGCACCTCCACGATCCAGCCGAGATGGGCCAGGCCGTGCTCGGAAGCCCGGAATTCGATCTCGCCGCCGTCGGCATGCACCTGCATGCGGTCATAGGGGCCGAGGCGCTCCGCCGGCAGTCGTTCCCAGGCGCCTGCGCCGCTCAGCACGGCGGCCGAGCCGGGGGCGATAGCGACGACGCGTGGGTCGAAATCGGCGGTCGGATCGGGGTCTTCGGGGCGGCGCCGGTCGATCAGGGCGATGCGATGGCCGCCCTGCGCCAGCAGGGCCGCGGCCGCGGCGCCGGCCACCCCGCCGCCGGCGATGACGATGTCGTGATCGACCCTCATCGATGATTCTCCGCGGCCAGGGAGCTGACCGGTTCACGAAAGCCCATGGCGGCGCGAACCAGGCGCCTTGAAAGCGCCGGGACGGCGGCGTGTGCGAACAGCCCCAGGCCGGTCCCCAGTCGCATGACCGAGGAAGGATTCGAGAAAGCGCGCGCCAGGGTGTCGGTATAGCGCACGGTTGCAGCCTGGTCGGCCCGCCGGTCGGCGAACCAGGCAGACAGAACGTCCTCGTGACCGGGGTCGTCGGCCTGGCCGGCATGATCGACCAGTGCGGCGACATCGCGCAGGCCAAGGTTGAAGCCCTGGGCCGAGACGGGGTGGATGGTGTTGGCGGCGTTGCCGACCAGGGCCACGCGTCGTCCCAGCGGGCGCGGTGTGTGCGTGAGCGCCAGCGGGTAGCTCGCGCGCTTGCCGGGGGAGGCGAAGCCAGCGGGTGCCCGGCCGCTACGCGCCTCGAGCTTATCGATCAGCGCTTGGTTGTCCAGGGCCAGGGCCGACTCGATTCGTTCGCTGGTATCGATCCAGACCACGCCCAGGCGATCTTCGGGTTGCGGCAGAAAGGCCAGCGGGCCCACCGGGGTGAAACGCTCCCAGGCGGTGTCGGCTGTCCGGCCCGGGCAGCGGGCGTTGAAGATCATGGCCGACTGCCCGTAGTCGTGGCGCGTACTTTCGATGCCGGCCAGGCGGCGGACGGTGGAGTTCGTGCCGTCCGAGCCGACGAGCAGCGGGGCGCATAGCCGCTTGCCGCTTTCCAGTTCGATCTCGGCGCGTTCGTTAGAGGCGTCGATGGCCGCCAGACGCTCGGGGCAGAATGAATCGACGCGTTCGACCGCCTCGAGCCGGCGCAACATGGCCGCCCCCAGCTCGCGTGCGACGATGACGGCGCCGAAGCGTTCGCATCCGTGTTCCGCGGCCTGGAGCGACAGGTGGCCGGGAGCGCCGGCACGGCTGATCTCGATGCGCCTGAGTTCACAGGTTGTGAGGCGATCGTCGAGGATGCCGAGGTTCGAAAGGATATTGAGCGAGGCGGCGTTGACCACCAGGGTGCGATCGTCGAAGCTCGGCCGCGAGTCGGCCTTCGGCTCGAAGGCCTCGACCAGGGCAACGCGTTTTCCGGCCCGGGCCAGGCCGATCGACAGGGCCGAGCCGGCCAGGCCGCTGCCGACGATGATGACGTCGAATTCGTTCATGACCGCATGAGCGCCTTGATATCCTCCGGGCCGGTGGGCACGGCCGAAGTCAGGTTCTCGGGCTCGTCGTCGGTGACGCGAATGTCGTCCTCGATGCGGATGCCGATATTGTGGAAATGATTGGGGATGTCGTCACCGCCGTCGATGTAGAGTCCGGGCTCGACCGTAGTCACCATATTTTTCTCTAGGAGCCGCGACTGTTCGTCGATGCGGTAGTCACCCACATCGTGCACGTCCAGCCCCAGCCAGTGGCCGGTCTTGTGCATGTAGAAGCGCCGGTAGTGGCCCGCTTCAAGGTTTTCGTCCAGGCTGCCGTCGAGCAGGCCCAGGTCGATCAGGCCGCGCGTGAGTGTCGCCACGGCGGCTTCGTGGAAGGCCTCGAAGGGCTCGCCCGGCCGGACCCGGTCGATTGCGGCGTGCTGGGCGGCCAGTACGACGTCATAGAGGTCCCGTTGCGGTCCCGAAAACTGCCCGTTGACGGGAAAGGTACGCGATATATCGGCGGCATAGCCGGCGAATTCGCAGCCGGCGTCGATCAGTAGCAGGCCGTCGTCGGGCAGCGGCTGGTCGTTGCGGATGTAGTGCAGCACGCAGGCATTCGCACCGCTGGCAACGATCGGCAGGTAGGCGGAAGGGCAGCCGTTGCGGGTGTACTCGTAGAACAGTTCGGCCATGATCTCGGTTTCATTCATGCCCGGCCGACAGGCTTGCATGGCCCGGGTGACCGCAGTGGCCGATATCTTTGCGGCCCGGCGCATGCAGCGGATTTCGTCGCGCGACTTGATCAGGCGCTGCTCGTGCAGCAGTGGTTCGAGGGCGACAATCTCACCGGGGCCGTGGCTGCCGCGCTGCTCGGCGCGCAGGCGGTTGCGCCAGCCGATGATGCGCTGGTCGAGTTGCGCGTCCTTGCCGACGAGGTGGTAGATGCGATCGCAGCCTTCCATCATCGCAGGCAGGATCTCGTCGAGGTCGCCAATCGGGAAGGCGTCGTCCATTCCCAGCGCCTCGATTGCGCCGTCCAGGCCCAGGCGCGGCCCATCCCAGCGTTCGCGATCGGGATCGCGCTCGCGCAGGAACAGGATCTGCTCGCCGGATTCGCGCCCGGGGCGCAGCACCAGTACGGCCTCGGGTTCGTCCAGGCCGGTCAGGTAGAGAAAGTCACTGTCCTGGCGGTAGGGATAGAAGGCGTCGCCGTTGCGCAGTCGCTCGGGGGCGGCGGCCAGCACGATCAGGGCCTCGTTGCCGGCCTCTTCCATCAGCCGCCGACGGCGGCGGGTGAATTCCTCGCTTTTGATCATGGCCGGTAAGGGGTTCAGTGTTTCGTGGCGCCGGCCCGGCATTCCTCGCGCAGCATCAGGATGGCCACGCGCACGAACTCGACCAGCTCGGTGAAGGCGCCTTCCTCCGCCTCCTGGTCGGATTCCGGGTCAGTGGCCGCGCGCGCGATCTGTTCGACCATGTGCAGTGCATCGCTGGCCTCTTCGGACCGGATGGTGGGAGAGGCGGCGCCGAAGCCCGTCAGGAACCCCGAGCACCAGTGCGCCAGGCAGCGCGTGCGCTCTTCCAGCGGCCGGTCCTCGGTGGGCAGGAGCAGCTGGAAGTCCATGTTCTCGGAAGCCAGTTCCTTGCGGAGCTGGCTCAGGGCCGGGCCGAGCTGATCGAGAATGCGTTCGGACGTCCAGTCACCCACTTGCAGGGCGGCCAGGTGGGTGGCGAGTTCGCTTTCGTCCTGGTCGGGCTTTCCGCAAAGCAGTCCGGTGACCACGGCGTGGGTCTCGGCGACGGTTTCGGGCGCGCTGTCGGCGGCCACGGCGAGGAGCCAGGCCAGCTTGGATTCCTGTTCGGTCGTCATGAATTCAGGTGCTGAAAGTGAGGATATCGAGTTTATCACTCGGGGGTGGCTGCAATCGAAGAGTTGTGAAGCGGCTTGACAGGTTCTATGATTAAGCCCTTGAAAGATTTCGAAACGGGGACCCGATCATGGAATCGCTGGAGCGCACCGTCCGCAGTATCGACCGGCTGGAGCAGCGCCTGAAGGAATTGTTCGAGCGCCTGGAGCGCTTGGAGGACGAGAACAGCTCGCTGCTTGCCCGCCAGGAATCCCTGGTGGCCGAGCGTGCCACCCTGGTGCAGCGCAACGAGGAGGCCCGGACCCGGGTCGAGGCCATGATCGAGCGTCTCAGGGCGCTGGAAAACGCGGGGTAAGCCCATGAGTCAGTCTCCCGAACCGGTGACGGTGCGCATCGTCGACCGCGAATATCGCGTGATGTGCACGCCCGAGCAACGCCGCACCTTGATGGAGTCGGCTCTGTTTCTCGATCAGCAAATGCGCGAGATCCGTGATTCCGGCAAGGTTTCCTCGATGGACAAGATCGCCGTCATGGCCGCGCTCAACCTGGCCGAGGAGGTGCTCAAACTGCGCCAGCAGGCGCACGATCGGGGTGATCAGGTCGATGCCCGGGTGCGCGATTTGGCCGATCGGCTTGATCGGGCACTGGAGCAGGACTAGACTGGAGGCAGGCGCTCTCTGCGGTGTTCGCCAGCAGGAACGTAATATGCCTTGTCCCTACTTATCGACCTCGGGATGGCGACTTTTCAGCTGGTGTGCAGTCCGCTTTAGGCGAATTGCCTGAAGGCTGGAAGAGCCAACCCACCTGAACCTCTGGTTCAAGGTCACCGACCTGCAGCGGCACATGTGGAGAGCGCCACTCCCTTAGTCTCGCCGCCCAGAGCCTCCCGCATGGCCTCCGAATTCCGCGGATCCAACAACAGCAAGAACGACTTGCGCAAGCAGCTCATCGAGCGGCGCCGAAGCCTTCCTCAATCGCGCCGAGCGTCGAGTGACGCCGCAATTCGTCAACAAGTCGTACAGATGTGCGAGCAAACGCGGAGTCAACGCATTGCGGGATTCGTGGCCCACGCCGGGGAACCGGACCTGATGCCTGCGCTGGAAAAGTTGCACCAGACGGGCCACGAGACATGCCTGCCGGTGGTGCGCGACCGGCGCATGCATTTCTGCCGCTGGCAGCCCGACGCCCGGATGGCAGCGAATCGATTCGGCATCCCCGAGCCGATCGATGGCGACAACCTCGAACCGAAGGCGCTCACGCTGGTGTTCGTACCGCTGGTGGGTTTCGCGCCGGACGGTGGCCGGCTGGGCATGGGCGCCGGGTTTTACGACCGCGCCTTCGCCTTCTGCCGGGAGCGTATCGGTCAACTGCCGCGTTTGATCGGTGTTGCCTACAGTGTCCAGGAGGTCGAAACCCTGCCGACAGATGAATGGGACGTGCCCTTGGACGGCATCATCACCGAAAAGGGCTTGCGGTGGTTCTGACTCTGCCGGTGCGGCGCCGGCTTCGCGATCCCCTGCCTTCCAACGGGACAGAGAATGCGTGAAGGTCGTGAGGGGGGTACCGCACCGTTGTCCTGACTGTCATGACGTAGACTAAGCAGTGAGTTCGAAAATCTGAATCCTGAAACCTATGCAATATTGGCTGATGAAATCCGAGCCCGACGTTTTCGGTATCGATGATCTCGAGCGTGTCGGCACCGAACCCTGGGACGGGGTGCGCAATTACCAGGCGCGCAACTTCATGCGTGACGACATGAAGACCGGCGACAAGATTTTCTTCTATCACTCGAACTGTAAGGAGCCCGGCATCGTCGGCATCGCCGAAGTGGCGAGCAAAGCCTATCCGGATCCCACCCAGTTCGATCCGGACTCGAAGTATCACGATCCGAAAAGCGATCCCGACGACCCGCGCTGGATGCTGGTCGACGTCAGGTTCAAGCGGCGCATGAAGCGCACGATACCGCTACGCGAGGTCAAGGAACATGGCGAGGCCCTTGAAGGGCTGCCGCTGATACGCAAGGGCAACCGGCTGTCGGTCATGCCCGTCGACAAGGCCCACTGGGACTACATCATGGGAATGGAAAAGCTATGAGCCAGCAACGACTCAAGATCGAGGTTGCCCGCGCCGCCCTGGAATATGTCGAGGACGGCATGACGCTCGGGGTCGGCACGGGTAGCACGGTCAACGCCTTCATCGACGAGCTGGCCGCCTCCGGAAAGCGGCTTGATGCGGCCGTGTCCTCGTCGGAAGCGACCACCGAGCGCCTGAAGGCCATTGGCGTGCGCGTAGTCGACCTCAATCACACCGGTGACCTCGAGCTTTACGTCGACGGGGCCGACGAGGTCGACGAACATCGTCGCCTGATCAAGGGCGGCGGCGGAGCGCTGACGCGCGAGAAGATCATCGCGGCGGCCAGCCGCAAGTTCGTCTGCATCGTCGATGCTTCCAAGTGCGTCAAGGTGCTGGGCGAGTTCCCGTTGCCGGTCGAAGTGATTCCCATGGCGCGCGCGATGGTCTCGCGCAAGCTCGTCGGCCTGGGCGGCCGGCCCGAACTGCGCGAGGATTTCACCACCGACAACGGCAACCTGATCCTTGATGTGCGCAACCTCGACCTCGTGGACCCGGTCAAGGTCGAGACCGAGATCAACCAGATTCCGGGGGTGGTCACCTGCGGCCTGTTCGCCCGGCGCGGCGCTGACGTCGTGCTGGTTGCGACCGAAGGCGGTATCGATCGGCGCTAGCGCGGTCAGGCGATGACCAGGCGGTCACGCCCGGCGCGCTTGGCTTCGTAAAGGGCGTGATCGGCGCGTGCCAGCCACTTTGACCAGTTTTCGCCGTCATTGATGACGGCCGCCCCGGCAGAGAAGTGCAGGGGGGCGTCGGGTCCTTCAATCTTGCCGCTCAGGCGCCGATGCAGGTCGTCGAGATTGGACTTTGCGGTCCCGGCATCCATGTCGCGCAACAGCACCACGAATTCTTCTCCACCCAGACGATAGAGACCGTCTTCTGTGCGAAGTTCATCGCGCAGGACTTCGACAAACTGCGAGAGCACCTTGTCGCCGGCTTCGTGGCCGTGCGTGTCGTTGATGCGCTTGAAGTGATCCAGGTCGAGCACCATCAGCGTTGCGGGTCGCCGGCTGCGGCGGCGTTCGGCCACCGCCTTTTCCAGTTCGTGCTGCATCAGCCGGCGGTTGCCGGCGCCGGTCAGCGGGTCGAGCGTGGCCAGTTCGGAGAGCAATCGGCGCTGCTCGCGAAGCTGGTTGGTAAAAACCAGCCCGAATCCCGAGATGAGTACCGCAACGGTCAGCCAGCTGATCTGGTGGAGCAGCGAATCAAAAAGATAAACGCTGGCGCTCAGCGCGACGGTGATAACCAGGTTGCAGGCGATTGCGAGATTGCGCGGCAGTACCAGAAAGTTGATCCATAGCACCAGGTAGGTCCAGAGCAGGCCGTTGGAGCTGACCAGCATGGCGCTGAGAAGGCATGACAGACTGATGACGATGCCGAACAGGACCAGGGCCGTTTGCCGGAATCGGGCGACCTGCCCGAGCAGGAGGATCGAGGTCAGCATCACCACGATGACGGCGTTGATCAGCGCGCCGGCCGTGTCTCCGGTGAAATAGCGATAGAAAGCAAAGCCGGTGACAACCACCACGGTCGTGAACCCGCAGTAGTTCATCACTGTCATTTCGATGCTGCGCCTGGCCAGGCCCACAGGCCACTCGAGCGAAGGTTGCTGTCGCTCGGCGGAGCCCGGCTCGGAATCCTGACTGGACGGCATATTGTTCCCCCACTCAAAACAGCCGCGAGGCGCTGTTTTGCCGCTGTAGATGAACTGGAATATGCCACACGGGGTCGACCGACGGCAAGCTGGCCAGCGCCGAGCCGTTACAATGGCGCCTGGATTCAAGCCTCCTGAATGATCTCGCCCGATGTTGCACCCGGACACCCTCAGCGTTGCCCCGATGATGGACTGGACCGACCGTCACTGCCGGTACTTCCACCGTCTGCTGGCGCCGCGGGCCTTGCTGTATACGGAGATGGTCACGACCGGAGCAGTCATTCACGGCGACCGCGAGCGGCTGCTGGGTTTCGACCCGGCCGAGCATCCTGTGGCACTGCAGCTGGGCGGCAGCGACCCGGACGAACTGTCCCGGGCGGCGCACATTGGTGCCGGGTTCGGTTACGACGAGATCAATCTCAACGTCGGCTGTCCTTCCGATCGGGTCCAGAAGGGCCGTTTCGGCGCCTGCCTGATGAAGGAGCCCGGCCTGGTACGCGACTGCCTCGCGGCCATGCGCGAAGCCGTCGATATCCCGGTGACGGTCAAAACGCGCATCGGCGTCGATGAGTACGAAGACGAGGGATTCCTGTTCGATTTTGTCGACACAGTCGTTGCAAGCGGCATCGACACGGTGATCGTGCACGCGCGCAAGGCCTGGCTTTCGGGATTGAGCCCGAAAGAGAATCGCGAGATTCCGCCGCTGGTCCACGAACGCGTGCATGCGCTCAAGGCGCGCAATCCCGAATTGAACATCATGATCAACGGCGGCATTACCGAAATTGCCGATGCACTCGAGCATCTCGAGCACGTCGACGGCGTCATGCTCGGCCGAGCCGCTTACCAGAATCCGTGGATTCTGGCCGAACTCAGTCGCGAACTGGGCTGGCCCGCGGCGCACTCCCGCCAGGCCGTGGTCGAGGCCATGGTTGATTACGCCGGCCGGCATATCGAGGCGGGCGGCCGTCTCAACCACGTCGCGCGGCACATGCTCGGCCTGTTCCACGGCCAGCCCGGCGCCCGGCACTGGCGTCGCCACCTGAGCCAGAAAATGCATCTCGACGGTGCCCCGGCCCAACTGCTTCTCGAGGCGATGAATGCCCCGGCCGGCAAGTGCGCTGTGGCGGGTTGAGTCGAACGCCTTGACCCATCGCCATCGGGGCCGCATATTGTGCAGCCTCTCAAGGCCCAGCGGAGTTTTCCAGGTGATCGTTCGTACCCCGGCAGAATTCAGAAAACAGATCGAGGGCGGCTGGCTCATCGCCGACGGCCCGGCCGTGCCGCGCGCGGTGTTTCTGGTCGAGCCCAGCGGTTTTCGATTGTCCGAGCAGACGGCAAGAGACAACGAGTACATGGATCTCGAAGTCGAGGTCGACCCCGAACGCGCCCTGGATCAGCATCGTCAGCTCAGCGAGCGGATCGCAGCCTGCGGTATTCCGCTGGTGCGCTTTCCCGGCAAGCCGGAAACGCCCGACGACGTGTTTCCCAACAACGTCTTTGCCACGGCACCGGGACGCTTCATCATCGGCGCCATGCTGCACCCGGAACGTCAGTGCGAGGCCGATCGCGCCGACATCTGTACGTTCTTTAGCGACCTGATGCACTACGAGACGATCGATCTGTCGGGTCAGGACCTTGTGGCCGAGCTGACCGGCGCCCTGGTACTCGACCGTGCGCGGCGTATCGGCTTCTGCGGCCTGACCCAGCGCGCCGACGAGGCCGGCTGCGAAGCCATGAACGGGGCATTCGATCTGGGCCTGACCTTCCAGTTCGAGCTCAACGAGCACGAGTACCACACCAATGTCGTCATGGCCGTGCTCGCCTCGCGCGCGCTCATCATCTGTCCCGACGCCTTCGTTGACCCCGAGGTACCGAAAGCCATCGCCGAGGCCTTTCCCGGCCATGTGCTCGAGATCACGACCGAGGAGAAGGAAGCCTTCGCCGGCAACGTGATCGCCCTGAGCCTTGAAGACCTGTTCATGAGCCAGACCGCCGTCGACGCCCTGGCGCCGGAGAAATTGAAGAAGCTGGAAGAATGGGGTTTCACCGTGCACGGCATCGAGCTCGACGAGATCGAGAAGGCCGGCGGCAGCCTGCGCTGCTGTGTGGCAGAGATCTATTGACGGTTTCAGGTTTCAGGTTACAGGTTTCAGGAAACAATTGCCGGAACCCGGAACCCGGAACCCGGAACCCGGAACCCGGAACCCGGACCCGGATCCGGGGTTCAGCACCGATTAATCCCCCCGCGCTAGAATCGGACCGTCATTGACCGAAATACCACCATGCGCCGAATGCTCCGCCAACTCCTGATCGCGATCACACTGACTGCCGCGCTGGTCGTCTCGGCCTGGGCGGTCACGCTCGAGGAAGCGGCGCGGCGCGTGGCGCAGGAATACGACGCCAAGGTGGTCTCGGCGCACACGGTCGAGCGCGACGGCCGGCGCATCCACGTGATTCGCATCGTCACCGAAGACGGCGTGGTGCGCACGGTGCGGGTGCCGGCAGAGGGACACTAGATGCGCATACTCGTAGTCGAGGATGAAACCGAATTGCGCGAGCTGCTCGGCCGCGCGCTCAAGCGGCAGGGACACGCCGTGGATCTTGCCGCCGACGGCACCGAGGGATTGCATCTGGCCAGCGAGTATCCAATCGATCTGGCCATCGTCGACCTGGGCTTGCCGGGGAAGAGCGGCATGGATATCGTCCGGCATGTGCGCGAGCGCGAACTCAAGTATCCCGTCCTGATCCTGACCGCCCGCTCGGATTGGCAGGACAAGGTCGAAGCACTCGAGTCCGGCGCCGACGACTACGTGACCAAGCCGTTCCGCATCGAAGAGTTGATGGCGCGGGTCAACGCCCTGCTGAGGCGTTCGGCGGGTCACGCCGCGCCGGAAGTCCGCATCGGTCCCCTGGCCGTTAACCTTTCCAGCCAGCAAGTCAGCCTGCATGACGGGGCGATGGAGCTGACCACCTTCGAGTACAAGGTGCTCGAATACTTCATGCTGCATCCAGGCCAGGTGGTTTCGAAGATGGAGCTCAACGAGCATCTCTACGACGAGGATGCCGACCCCGACAGCAACGTCATCGAGGTGATCATCGGTCGGCTGCGCAAGAAGCTCGATCCGGAGGGTGAGTGGCAGCCCATCGAGACCCTGCGCGGGCGTGGCTACCGCTTTCGCCAGGCTGACGACTGAGCCGCCGGCGTGGCTGAACGCGCGGCCCGCTCGCCCTCCCTGCTGCTTCGCCTGCTCGTCGGCGCCGGGCTGGCCCTACTGATCGCCCTGGCCGTCGTGGGCGGCGCCATCGACCGGGTGTTCACGAACGCTGCCGAGTCCAGCATGCGTGAACGCCTCGAAGCGGTGGTTTACCTGATCCTGTCGACCGTCGAAGTCGATGAGACCGGCCAGCCCTTGATCCCCGAATCGCTTGCCGAGCCGCGCCTCAACCGGCCCGGATCGAGCCTGCACGGCGGTGCGATGACACCCGAGGACGAGTGGCGCTCGCCCTCGCTGGTCGGTGTCGAGCCGCAACCCAATGCGCGACTGATCGAGCGCGGCACCGAGTTGTTCCGCGGCCTGGAAGCCGACGGCAACTGGAACGTGTTCGCCATCGGCCTGGGCTGGGAGCTCCCGGACGGGGAGATCATTGACCTGACCATTTGGGCGGCTGAGGATCCCAATCGTATTCGGATGGAGCTGGCCGGTTTTCGCGGTGACCTGTGGCGCTGGCTGGGCCTGGCGGCGGTCCTGATCATCGCCGGCCAGGTCGGACTGCTGCTGATGATTCTCAGGCCGTTGCGGCGTGTCTCGGCCGAGGTGGCGGAGATCGAGTCGGGTCGGCGCCAGGGGATCGAGGGACGCTATCCGCGCGAGCTGAGCCCGCTGACCGACAACCTCAATGCCCTGCTGGCGGCCGAGCGCGACAACGCCCGTCGTTACTCCGAGGCGCTGGCCGATCTGGCGCATGTGCTCAAGACGCCGGTGGCGGTATTGCGCGCCCGGCTCGAATCCAGCGAACCGTCCCGGCCGTCCGACCTGGCCCGCCATCTCGATGAGATGCAGCAGATCATCCGTCGTCAGCTCGAGCGGGCGCAACGCTCCACGCGTCGCGCCCTGCCGGCAGCGGTGCCGGTGCAACCGATCCTCGAGCGCATGGCCGACTCGCTCGAGCGGCTGCACGTCGAAAACGGCCTGCGCGCGGAGGTCGTCGGCGAGGCCGGGCTGGTCGCCCACATGGACGAGCGCGACCTGTGGGAAGTCTGCGGCAACTTGATGGAGAATGCCGCGAAATACGGGAACGGCCGCCTGAGGGCGTCCGTCCGGGCCGGCGAACCCGGACTGCGACGCAATGGTGTGATCATCGAGATCGAGGACGACGGCCCCGGAATCGCGCCCGAGGAGCTCGATCGACTGTTCGAGCGCGGCCAGCGCGGCGATGAACGACGCGACGGTCAGGGCCTGGGGCTTTCGATCGTGCGCGAGCTGGTCGAGGCGAGCGGTGGCCGTCTCGAGGTCGACACGGGTGAATTCGACGGCGCGCGGTTTCGGGTTATCCTTCCGCCACGATGACCGACCGAAACGCTATCGACCGGCTGACCGATATCATGGCGCGGTTGCGCGATCCCGAGCGCGGCTGCCCCTGGGACGTCGAGCAGACCTTCCGCACCATTGCGCCCTACACCGTTGAAGAAGCTCACGAAGTGGCCGACGCCATCGAGCGCGCGGATTTCGAGGATCTGCGCGATGAACTCGGCGACCTGCTCTTCCAGGTGGTCTTCCACGCTCGCATGGCCGAGGAGCAATCGCTGTTCGGCTTCGACGACGTCGTCGAGGCCATCTCCGACAAACTGGTGCGTCGCCACCCGCACGTGTTCGGCGATGCGTCCTTCAACAATGTCGAAGAGCAGACCGCCAACTGGGAAGACATCAAGGCCGCCGAGCGCGCCGAAAAGGGTCAGGCCGACGAGAGCCTGCTTGACGGTGTCTCGCGCGGGCTGCCCGCCCTGCGCCGGGCGGTGAAGCTGCAAAAACGTGCCGCCCGCGTTGGCTTCGACTGGCCCGATCCCGATCCCATTTTCGACAAGCTGCGAGAAGAAGCCGAGGAACTGCGGGCCGCGCTCGCGAACGAGGACGTGGACAACATCGAGGAGGAAATCGGCGACCTGCTGTTTGTCATCACCAACCTGGCGCGCAAACTTGATGTCGACCCCGGTGCTGCTTTGCGGCGCTGCAACCACAAGTTCGAACGCCGATTCCGGACGATGGAAGAGATGGCGCGCGACCGCGCGATCGATCTTGCCGATCTCGACCATGATGAACTCGAAGCCGTCTACGAGGCCGCCAAGGCCCGTCTGGGGGAGCGCAGCTGAGACACCCGCCTTGATCAGGGCTTTTTCAACCGGCGTGCTAATCTGCCGCTGCGACACCAATTCCTGCCAGGGAGCCGGGAATGTCCATTCGCCATCTCGACCGGATGTTCAAGCCGCGATCGATCGCGGTTTTCGGCGCCTCGGACCGTCCGGGCAGTGTCGGCCGGGCGGTGTTTAACAACCTGGTCGACGGGGATTTCGAAGGCAGCCTCTTCCCGATCAATCTCCGCCACCGCGAAGTGGCCGGCCGCAAAGTCTATCGCAAGGCGAAGGACCTGCCCGAGGTGCCCGACCTTGGCGTGATCTGCACGCCACCGGAGACGGCGCCGGGCATCATCGAGGATCTGGGCGTTCTCGGGACGCGCGCGGCGGTGGTGGTCACCGCCGGCTTCGACGAAGCCGGTGAAGACAGCGGCCGCGACCTCAAGGGCGAATTGCTCGAAAACGCCGGTCGCCACGGCCTGCGCTTTCTCGGCCCCAACTGCGTCGGCCTGATGGTGCCGGGCCATGGCCTCAATGCCAGCTTTGCGCCGGGCAAGCCCTTGCCGGGACGGATCGCTTTCCTCACGCAGTCCGGTGCGTTGGCGACCACGGTGCTCGACTGGGCGGCCGAGCGCGACATCGGATTTTCCGCATTCGTGTCCCTGGGCAACTGCCTGGACGTCGATGTCGGCGACGTGATCGACTACCTCGGCTCGGACGGGCACACGCGCTCGATTCTTCTCTACATGGAAGCCCTGGGCGACGGGCGGAAGTTCATGTCGGCCGCGCGCGCGGCCTCGAGAAACAAACCACTGGTGGTGGTCAAGTCCGGCCGCGCGCCGGAGGGCGCGAGGGCGGCGGCCTCTCACACCGGGGCGCTGGCCGGTCGCGACGAAGTGTATGCCGCGGCCATTCGCCGAGCCGGCGCGCTGCGTGTCTACGGTATCGACGACCTGTTCCGGGCTGCTGAATTCCTGGCCCGGGTACCGCCGCAAGAAGGCAATCGCCTGGCCATCCTCACCAACGGCGGTGGGCCGGGCATCCTGGCAACCGACGAGCTCGTGCTCAAGGGGGGAACGTTGGCCGAGTTGGAGGAGGCCACCGTAGAGCAGCTCGACGGCGTTCTCCCGCGCAACTGGTCGCGTGGCAACCCGGTCGACATCATCGGCGACGCCTCGGGCGAGCGCTACGGGAAGGCGCTGGAGATTCTCGTCGGGGCCGATGAAGTCGATGCTGTGCTGATCGTGCACGCGCCCACGGCGCTGGCCGGAAGCCGTGCCGTTGCCGCGGAGCTGGCCCCGATCGCTGCCGCTGCGTCGAAGCCCGTCTTCGGCTGCTGGCTCGGTGGTGCTTCCGCGCGCGAAGCCTACGAGGAATTCGCGGCCGCCGACCTGCCCGGTTTCCTGTCGCCGGACGATGCCATTGCCGCCTTCCTGGCTCTGCAGGAATACCGCGCCAACCAGGTCGCGCTGATGGAGATTCCATCGGAGATGCCCACATCGGCGCGCATGGATCCCGACTCGGTTTCGGTGATCCTCGAGCGTGCCTATCGCGAGCGCCGAACCTGGCTGAGCGAGGTGGAGGCCAAGTGCCTGCTTTCAGCCTACGGGATTCCCGCGGTCGAAACCCGTCGTGCGGAGTCGTCTGAAGAAGCCGCCCGCCTGGCCGCCGAGATCGGTTTTCCGGTGGCGCTGAAGGTGATTTCGGCCGACATTACGCACAAATCCGATGTCGGTGGCGTGATGCTCGACCTCGAATCCGAGCAGGCCGTGCAAGAGGCCGCCGAGGGCATCGCCCGCCGCGTCGAGCGTCTCGCTCATGCGAAGCTGGAGGGGTTTTCGGTGCAGCAGATGGTGCGCCGTGCCGACAGCGTGGAGTTGATTATCGGCGCCAGTACCGATCCGGTTTTCGGCCCTGTCATGCTCTTCGGTAGCGGCGGCACGGCGGTAGAGGTTGTCGGCGACACCGTTGTGGGCCTGCCGCCACTGAATATGAGCCTGGCACGGCAGATGGTGGACCGAACGCGGGTGGCGAAGCTGTTGGCCGGCTATCGCAACCGCCCGGCGGCCCGTGCCGACCTGGTCTGCGATGTGCTGGTACGTGCAGCGCGTTTGATGACCGACCTCGAAGGGATCGAGTCCATCGATATCAACCCGCTGTTGGCCGACGACGAGGGCGTGGTGGCCGTGGATGCGCGCGTCGAACTGAGAAGTGCCGGCGCAGGGCCGCGCAAGCGACCGGCGATCGCGCCGTATCCCACGCACCTGGTCGAGAATGTCCCCTTCGGCGACGGCGAAATAACGATTCGGCCCATCCGCCCCGAGGACGAGCCGGCCCATCGCGATTTCTTCTACAGCCTGGAAGCCGAGGACGTCCGCTTCCGCTTTTTCGGCGTCATCCGGGAACCACAGCACTCCCAGCTGGCCCGTTTTACACAGATCGACTATGAGCGCGAAATGGCCTTCATTGCCGTCGACGACGACGGGCGCACCCTGGGCGTCGCACGCATTGCCCTGGATTCTCTGGGGCACCGGGCCGAGTTCGCCGTTGTCGTACGTTCGAATATCAAGGGGCGCGGCCTTGGACGCATACTCCTCTCGCGCCTGATTCGCCATTGTCGCGAGACCGGCGTCGAAGAAGTGGTCGGGCAAGTGCTGCAGCAGAATACCCGCATGCTCGCTCTGGCGCGCGATCTCGGGTTTCGCATCGAAGCCGCCGACGATGACGGCATTCACGATGTCATACTGGATTTGGCACAAGATAATGAGGATTGAACATGCCTGGACGGTGGATCGTCGGCCTGCTGCTGTCGTTGATGTTGTCCATGACAGCGGCTCTGGGCCAGGAAAGCGTCGTCGGCGAGGTCGAAAGCGTCCAGCTGGTGGATGCCTCGCAGCTTGGCGGCGGTGATCAACTGGTGCTGGTGCTGCAGGAAGGGCAGGGGTTTCGCCTGCCGGGACAGCGCAGCCTGGCGGTCGGTGCGGGCGTGCGCGTATCGGTGACGTATCGCTCGAGCGTCGAGGGCGGGGAAATGCCCGAGGCATGCAGCGTGCGCGTGCTGGCAGTTCCGATCGAACACGAGGGAGAGGCGGTGATGCAGGAGGCCGAGCGACCCTTCGAGGTCTATCGCAACGAATCGGCCGAATCAGAGTGTTGAGCGGCGGCCGCTGCGGGGGTATCATACGCGGCTTGATTTTCGGGCCGTTAGCTCAATGGTAGAGCAGTAGGCTTTTAACCTATTGGTTGAAGGTTCGAGTCCTTCACGGCCCACCATTTCCCTGCCGCCCATGGCGCAATCGCGCATCCCGCAGTCCTCGCAGACCGGGCCGCACCTGCGGCTCGAGGAAACGGTGCTGCGTCACCTGCGCCATGCCTGGCGATCGCCGGTCCACGACTACAGCCGCCGTGCCTTTGCGGAACTGGCTGAATCGATGGATTTCGGGCGCCCGATGGTGCTGGACTCGGGTTGCGGCACCGGTGCCTCGACTGTCGCACTGGCGCGACGGCATCCCGACTGCCTGGTCGTGGGCATCGACAAGAGCATGGTCCGGTTGTCGAAGGCACCCGAATTGCCGGCCAATGCCCGCCTGGTCCGAGCCGACTTGGCCGATATCTGGCGATTGATGGCCGAAGCGGGCCTCGAGCCGGCCCACCATTACCTGCTCTATCCCAACCCCTGGCCCAAGCCGGCGCATCTCAAGCGCCGCTGGCACGGTCATCCGGCGTTTCCGACGCTGCTTGCCCTGGGCGGTCGGCTGGAGCTTCGCAGCAACTTCGATCTGTATGTCGACGAATTCGCCCGGGCGCTGGCGCTGGCCGGAGTCGTCGACGTGAAAGTGGTATCTTTCCGGTCTGACGATCCAATCAGCCCGTTCGAACGCAAGTACCTGCTCAGCGGGCACCGATTGTTCCAACTCACCGCACAACTGGAGTGACACCATGAAAGCACTGCGCACAAGCGGTCTTGCGATCTCGGCCCTGATGCTGGTCGCGCCGGCCCTGGCCGACGAAAAGCTCAAAAGCATCATTGAAAGCGATGATCGCCCGGCGGCCGAGGCCGAACGGGACCAGTACCGCAATCCCTACGAGACGTTGACCTTCTTCGGTATCGAGCCGGACATGACGGTGGTGGAAATCTCGCCCGGCAGCGGCTGGTACACCGAGATTCTCGGGCCCTACCTGGCCGGGGAGGGGCAGCTCGTGGCCGCCCACTGGAACATGGAGCAGGAAGAACTCCCCGGCTACTACGAACCGGGCATGGCGACCTACAAGGAGCGCATTTCTGCCGAGCGCTTCGGCGAGGTGGAAATCATCGCCTTCGACCCGCCAGAAATGCTGGATCTGGGCGAGCCCGGCTCGGCCGACATGGTGCTGACTTTCCGCAACGTACACAGCTACGCCGGAGACGACACGTTCCGCGACGTGGCCGGGGCCGCCTTCGAGGTGCTCAAGCCCGGCGGTGTGTTCGGCGTGGTCGGCCATCGCCTGCCCGAAGACGGTGAGCAGGATCCGGGCACCGGCTACGTCAAGCAGAGCTGGGTGGTCGGAATCGCCGAATCCTCCGGCTTCGTTCTCGAGGAAGCCTCCGAGACCAACGCCAACCCGGACGACACCGCTGATCATCCCAATGGTGTCTGGACGCTCCCGCCGAGCCTGCGCGTGCCCGAGGGCGAGGACGAAGAAAAGTACCGCGAAATCGGCGAAAGCGATCGCTTCACCCTCAAGTTCGTCAAGCGTTAATTAGCTCGCTGCGCGAGCTAATTAACGTCCCGGCCGCAGCAAAGCGGAGGGCCGGGACCTTCCCGGAGAGGCAACGCGGCCGATCGAAACCGGCCGAAGCGCAGCGGAGAGCCGGGACCTCCTTCACGCGGCAATGCGATCAGTCGGAGTCACCGGACGGGGCACGGCCCCGATCCGGAATCCCTATGCAACCGCTCGCCGTGCGGGACCCCGGCTCAAGGCCGGGATGACGGAAGGGAGCGTGCTAGTCTTTGACCCATTGCGAGCTGCAATCGGAGTCAAGCGCCATGAACATTCTTCCCGTCCTGACCCTGGATGAAGCGGCCGCGCTGCTTCGCGTTTCAACCGCCGATATCGAAGCCGAAATTGTCGCCGGCCGGTTGGCAGATGTAGGCGTCGGGCGCCGCCGGCGCATTCTCAGGCACGACCTCGATCGTTTTATCCGCCGCCAGGGCAGTCGGGGTCTGCACGGCAGGCTTGGCTGGCCGGTACTTGCCGTGACATTCCTGTTTGCCGGGGGACTGGCCTGGGCCGTGTCGGATTTCCCTTTCCCGCAGTGGGCCCATGTCGAGATCGAGCCGCAGGCGGCGCTGTTTGTCGACGATCAGGCCGACGGCAGCGCCGACCCGGAACATTTCATGCCGGTCAATTCGCCGCTGGACTATCGTCGATACAACGACGCACCGAACCCCGGTGATACCGGCTACACCCACACGCTGATGAGCTTGCAGCAGCACAACGACGTGCCGGCAGGGACCAAGTCCTATCCTCTGGCCTTCTTCGTCAATCTCGATACCAACCATGATCGCGGCGATGGAGTCGCCAGCATCGTCAACCTGCGCAAGCGCGGCTCGGGCTGGTCCGCCGCTTATCACGCCGACGTGTTTGCCTACGGCTCGGGCGCCGCTATTGGCAGCAGCATCGAGACTTACGATATCGGAGACGAGCGCTCCTACCTGATCGGTCTCAATGTCCAGAACAAGGCCCATGTGGGCAATGCCGGGCTGCAGGTGCAAACCGGCCCCCTTCCCGAGGAACACGACTGGTGGGAACCGGGCATGGATGGCAGCTGGATGGCCGGCCTGCGTCTGGCCGGGCAGCCGGGGGCCGGGTACTACGACACCGGCATCGAGTTCGATCGACACACGCACGGTCGTAGGGGGCTCTGGATGCGAGGCCAGTTCGATGTTGGCCTCGATTTGGGCACCAATTCCATTCGCATGGCCGGCGGGACGCCGCTGGAACTGGACGGTGGGGCAGGAGTGGCACTGCGGCACAACCCCAACTTGAACCGGATCGAGTTCTTGCAGGACGGGAACGTCATCGCCTGGCTGGATGCGGCCGCACGCGGCGTCAACCTGGCCGATTGAATCCGTCATCCGGGTTCACTCACATTCCGGTGACTCATTGGTTCGTAAGCTGTGCAACCGATGAAAATCACCAGAGACAGAGAGATGCCCATGTCGGAACTGATCGAGCTCGTCTACGCCAGCCGTTCCAATGTCGCCCGCAACAAGGGGTCCCTTGGTGTCGAGCCGGAGGTGGGCCGCATCCTGACCCAGTCGCGCCGCAATAACGAACCCAGGAATATCGGCGGCGTACTGTGCTTCGGCAACGACATCTTCTTCCAGTGCCTGGAAGGCGAGCGCGAACACGTCGAGAAGCTCTACAACAAGCTCCACGACGATCCGCGTCACCGCGACGTCACGCTGCTTCGCAAGCGTCCGGTCGAGAGCCGCCGCTTCAAGCTCTGGGCCATGAAATACCTTACGCTCGACCGCACCCTGCGCGACCGGCTCCAGCGCCGAGGTCACAAGGAGTTTGACCCGTTCAGCTTCGAGGAGGAGACGATCGACGAGGTGCTCGATCTGCTCAAGCAATCCACTGAGGCACCCATTCCGCCAGGTGATCGGCCCATGCCGGAGCCACCGGGCGATAATTCGCAACTTAAGGTCTATACGATCGCAGCTGCCGCCGTGCTGGTCACGTTTGGCGTGATTGCCTGGATGTTGCTCTGACGGTGTAGCAACGCGCTCGCTCATCGGCGACAATTCGTCGCCATGAGCGAAATCAAACCCGTTTCCGGCGACTTCGAACAGCAACCCCTGCGCACCTACGCCGAGCGCGCCTACCTCGACTACGCCATGTACGTGGTGCTCGACCGCGCCCTGCCCAACGTGTGCGACGGTCTAAAGCCCGTGCAGCGGCGCATCGTCTACGCCATGAGCGAGCTGGGGCTTTCGGCCGCGTCCAAGCACAAGAAATCCGCCCGTACGGTCGGGGACGTGATCGGCAAGTTCCACCCGCACGGCGACTCCGCCTGCTACGAGGCCATGGTGCTGATGGCCCAGCCCTTCTCCTACCGCTATCCGCTGGTCGACGGGCAGGGCAATTTCGGCTCGCCCGACGATCCCAAGTCCTTCGCGGCCATGCGCTACACCGAGTCGCGCCTGGCGCCGTACGCGAAAACCCTTTTGGCCGAATTGGGGCAGGGCACGGTCGAATGGGTGCCCAACTTCGACGGTACGCTGAAAGAGCCCAAGCTGCTGCCTGCACGCTTGCCCAATGTGCTGCTCAACGGTGGCCAGGGTATTGCCGTGGGCATGGCCACGGATATTCCCCCGCACAACCTCAACGAGGTGGTTTCAGCCTGCATCCGATTGCTCGAAGCGCCGAAGAAGACCAGCGTGGCCGAGCTGTGTGAGCACATTCCCGCCCCCGACTTTCCCGGCGGTCCGGAGATCGTCAGTTCCCGGGAAGATCTGATCGCCCTCTACGAGACCGGCTCCGGTGGTATCCGTCAGCGCGCCAAGTGGGAGAAGGAGGGCGAGGAAATCATCGTCACGGCACTCCCGCACCAGGTTTCGCCGGCGAAGGTGCTCGAGCAGATTGCCGGCCAGATGCAGGCCAAGAAACTGCCCTGGGTGACCGACTTGCGTGACGAGTCGGACCATGAGCATCCCACGCGCCTGGTCATCGTGCCGCGCTCGAACCGTGTGGACGTCGAGCAGCTGATGGGCCATCTGTTCGCGACCACAGACCTGGAAAAGAGCGCGCGCATGAATCTCAACGTGATCGGCCTCGATGGTCGGCCCGGCGTGCGCAACCTCAAGGAGCTGCTGATCGAGTGGCTGGGGTTCCGCCGCCGGACCGTCACCCGGCGCCTGGAGTATCGCCTCGACCAGGTGGTCGATCGCCTGCATATCCTCGAGGGCCTGTTGATCGCCTACCTCAATATCGACGAGGTCATCCATATCATCCGCACCGAGGATGAGCCCAAGCCCGTTCTGATGGAGCGATTCGGCCTGACCGGTACCCAGGCCGAGGCGATTCTCGAACTCAAGCTGCGCAACCTGGCCAAGCTCGAGGAAATGAAGATCCAGGGTGAAAAGGACAAGCTCGAGGACGAGCGCAAGCAGATCGAGGCCATTCTGGAATCGCCGAAGAAGCTCACCCGCCTGATCCGGGACGAACTGCTCGAAGACGCCGAGGCCTACGGCGACGAGCGCCGTTCGCAGATCGTCGAACGCGCCGCCGCCCAGGCCCTGAAGGAGACCGACCTGGTGCCGTCCGAGCCGGTGACCGTGGTGCTGAGTGACAACGGCTGGGTGCGCGCCGCCAAGGGTCACGACATCAAGCCCGAGGAACTCAACTACCGAGCCGGCGATGAATTCCTGGCCGCCGCGCGCGGCCGCAGCACGCAGACCGCCTGCTTCCTGGATTCCACCGGCCGCAGCTATTCATTGATCGCCCACGAGCTGCCCTCGGCCCGCAGCCTGGGCGAGCCGCTTACCGGCCGTTTCAGTCCCAAGCCCGACGCCGTCTTCCGCAGCCTGGCGATTGGCGCCCCCGAGGATCGCGTACTGCTGGCCTCGGATGCCGGCTACGGCTTCGTCACCCAGCTCGAGAACCTGCATACCCGCCAGAAGGCCGGCAAACAGATGCTCACCGTGCCGGCCGGGGCCGATGCGCTGCCGATTTCGCCGGTGGCCGACGACGAAGAGGCCGTTATCGTCTGCGCCACCACCGAGGGCTACCTGCTCGCCTACTACCTGTCCGAAGTCCCCGAGTTGTCCAAGGGCAAGGGCAACAAGCTCATCAATATCCCGCCCAAGGCGAAAAAGGCCGGCGAGAAGATGGCCGGCGCCATCGTCATCGCCGCCGGCGAAGACTGCCTGGTCTGGGCCGGGCAACGCTACCTGAGGCTAAGCTGGGCGGATACCGAAAACTACTGGGGCGAGCGCGCGCAGCGCGGCCGCAAGCTGCCCAGGGGCTTCCAGAAGGTCACGCGCCTGACGCTGGCCGAGTAAGTCTCCGCGGGATCAGCTTGAACAGCTGAGCTGCTCGAGGTCACTGGAAAAGTCGGTCAGGTTGTTTCGCAGCCGCTGGATCTGGCGATCGGGCGCCATGCCGTGAATGTCGGCCATGGTCTCGATGGTGTGGGCCCGGTTGTATTCGCGTTGTTGCTCGAGCGCCTCGGTGACAAATAGATCGGGCTGCAGAAGTGCCGCCATGGCGGCTTCGAAGCGTTCGCGATCCTGGCGCAACAGCATTACCCGCTGAAACTCGGCTTGCCACTTCAGCCGCTGCTCGAGTGCCATCCCGGTCGTGTCATGAAGCCTGGCCGCCCAGGACCTCAGTCGCTCGCGTTGTTCGTCGGTCAGGCGGCCGGAAAATCGGCGTATGCCTTTCTCCATGCCTTCGACCCGTTTTTCGGCTGAGTGGTCATCGGCGTAGGCCTCGGCCTCCTCGGCCAGTTCCAGATTGCGCTGCTCGAAGCTGGCCACGAGTTCTGCGACCTGCTTGTCATCGAGACTGGCGAGCAGTTCGATCAGTGAGGGGCGCACCCGCTGGAGTAGTCGCCGCCCGAAATCCGAGACTTGTTCCCCGTAGCTTTCGATCGTCCTCTCGTCGACGCGGCCGGCGCGCACATCGGCGTCGACCTGCCGCAGAAAAGCGGCGTAGTCGGGGAGTTCGCTGGCGCAATGCCAGGCCAGGTTGGCTTCGATCGAATCGCGTAGTTCACGTTCCTGCACGCTGGTCAGGCTGACCCGGTCGTTGACCCAGCGCATCACCAGCCAGTCGGCGTTGTTGTAGGCCGTCTTGACGCCGCAGCCGGTGAGCAGCCAGACCGCCAGCAGGAGCGTGAGAATTCGCAGACTTGAGCGCATGACTCGAAATTACCCTGAGTATTGCGAATGTTCTGTCAGCGCCGCCGTGGCAATCAGTCATCCGCTTCCCGACCGGGCTGGTCGGTGACCGCCTGCCGGAATGTCTCCAGCCAGGCTTTTACCCGCCGAGCATGATCTGGGCCCATGCGAAACAACAGTTTGCGTCCCCAGGTTTGTTCCTCGAGCGATTCGTCGGCGAAGTGCAGCCGGTTCTCGTAGGGCGTGACTTCAAACGGCAGTTCGACCTCCGGCGTGGCCAGCAGGTGATCGATGATGTCGATCAGGCGATCGTTGAAATAGGGTTCGGGTTCGCCCAATTCGTCCCAGGCTTGCTGGAACAGCGGATAGTAGCGAGTGTAGTTAGCCGCGGCCTCTTCAGGCGGAACGGCTTCGATGGCGGCGACCAGGTCTTCGTAGCGCGCGCTGTTGGCTTCGGTCCAGAGCAGCGTCTCGCCGTTGCCGGTCTCCTCGGTCAGCGGTTCATCATCGAGCGTTCTCACCGGGCGTGACTTGATTGCTGGTGCCTCGCCATCAAGGCTATTGATCAGGGAAACCCCGCGCGGAATGACGAACTCCGGCTTGATTCGCTGCCGGACGAACTCGTTGCCAAGCAAGCTCGCCAGTGTTTCGACCGCGGCCGTATCGCTGTCTGCCAGGTCCGGTAGCGGAGGCTTCGGTTCGGGCCTGGTTTCCGGTGAGGTATCGGACGCCTCCGGGGTGTCGCCTTCGGTGGTGTCGTCGGGCGTTGGGAGCCGCTCGGGCTCGGGTTCCGGCACCGGATAACGGGGCTCGGGCTGCTCGGGCACGGTCGGAAGGTTAACGTCGGGTTCCGGCACCATCCTCGCCTGCCGCTTCTGCTCCATCCACCAAAGCCCCACTACAAGGAGCACTACCACGATTACGCTGAGCAACCACCGCATGGCGACTTTCCTTTTGAGTTCTATGTATTGTGACCATGAGCCTGTATGGAGGTTCGGGGAGTGAGTCTGCCGGAGCCGGTCGGCTGGCGGGCCGAAGGAGTGCGGTTTGTCAGGCGACTCGGGGCTGTGGAACAATATCTCGGAGGTTCCACCGGGGAGGGTGGGTTGAGAATGGGAGAAATCCGGGAAGATGCCATACAGGCACTCTATGGCGCGGCGATGGGGACGGTGTCGTGGTTTTCGGCGCTTGATGCGCTTGCTGGTTTCGCCGGCAGCAGAGTGGTTACGCTTGACACGTACGACCTGGAAGAGCAAGTCGGTGAGGTGTTAACCGCCAACGCGATGCCGGACCCCTCGATCGAAAGCTATAACCGTGAATTTGGTCGCGGAAATTTTCAGATCGAGACTGTGTCTGGATACTACCAGCCCGGAAAAGTTGTAAGAACCAGCGATTTCATTTCGCAGAAAGAATTGCTCAGCAGCGATATCTTCAATCATGTCTACAAGCCCATGGGCATCCGCTGGGCCGCTGGAGTGGCGCTCGAAGTTGGCGATCGATATATCTCAGAGTTTTCCTTCATGAAAGCGATTGATGGCAATGACCACACTGAACGGGAACTCAAGCGCATCCGTTCGATGGTGCCCCATCTGCGCCAAGCCTGGTTGGGGTTCAGGCACATCGAACAGTTGGAAGCGTCAATCGAGACGGTAACCACTCTGTGGGATCGCTTTGATCATGCAGTGGTCGTGATTGACTCGAAACGTTCTATTCAATTCGCCAATCGCCTCGCCGAAGAATTTTTGTCCGCGGGCCGTGCGTGGGTCAGCCGGGCTGGCCGTCTGCACATGCGACACTCCCAAGATGACCAGGCTTTCGGTGAGCAACTCGGGGAGGTGCTCAACGGGAAGGCTCGCCTCTTGAGATTGTCCACGGGTTCTTTCGGCAGTGATTTTGTGTCTTCTCTCGTCCGGCTCGACGAGCGGTCAGTTGCCCTGATCGTCACCGATCCGGCCCGCAACAATTCCGATTGGCGCCAGGGATTGATGATGCGCTTCCACCTTACGCCCGCCGAGGCCGAGGTTGTCAATTCGGTAGTGGAGGGGGAGTCGCTCAAGCGATTTGCAGAGCGGGCCGGAATTGCTTACGAAACCGCCCGGTCGCAGATGAAATCGGCCATGCGCAAGAATAGCTGGCGGCGCCAGGGCGATGTTGTGGCCGACGTCCTCAAAGCGTTGCTGCCCGCCGAACTCTTCAAGGGCTGAATGCGAACGACATTGCTGCCGCGTCAGTAACCCAAATGGGGGATGTACGCATAAGCCCGTTTTGCTAATTTGGAGTTGTACTCCACGAGTGCAATTGTTGGCTATCGGGGACGCACGCCCGGCGGGTCGCGGGGGATCGGGGGATCCCCCTGCGGTTCGCCTGGTTCAGGACTGAACCGCCCCGGTTTTACCGGAGACTCCATCATTTGAGAGGATGGAGTCATGAACGACAAGCGAAGATACAGCCCAGAAGTGCGGGAACGAGCCATTCGGATGGTGCGCGAACAGCGTGATCAGTACAACTCCGAGTGGGCGGCGATCAGCTCGATAGCCGAGAAGTTCGGTTGTAAGGCCGAGACCTTGCGGCTGTGGATCCGACAAGACGAGCGCGATTCGGGTGAGCGGCCGGGCCAGACGACCACCGAGAGCGAGGAACTCAAGCGCCTGAAGCGGGAGAACTTCGAACTCAAGCGGGCCAACGAGATCCTGCGCAAGGCGTCGGCTTTTTTCGCCCAGGCGGAGCTCGACCGCGAACCGAAGTGATGGTCTCTTTTATCGACGACCACCGAGACGTCTACGGGGTCGAGCCGATCTGTCAGCAGTTGCCGATTGCCGCGTCGACGTACCACGAACACAAGGCCTGCCAGGCTTGCCCAGAGCGGCTGTCCGATCGCGCCCGGCGCGATGTCGAACTCAAGCAGCGCATCGAGGCGATTTGGGAAGAGAACTTCTGCGTCTACGGGACGCGCAAGATCTGGCACCAGCTTCGGCGCGAGGGCGTGGACGTGGCTCGCTGCACGGTCGAGCGCCTGATGCGCGAGATGGGCATCCGGGGCGTGAGTCGCGGGGCGTATCGCCGAACGACGCGCCCGGCGCCGATCACGGTCTGTCCGGACGATCTGGTCAGGCGACGGTTTAGTGCCAAGCGCCCGAACCAGCTGTGGGTGGCCGACTTTACCTATGTGCCGACCTGGGTTGGCTTCGTCTACACCGCCTTCGTGATCGATGTGTTCGCCAAGCGGATCGTCGGCTGGAAAACGGCCCGGTCCATGACCACCTCGCTGGTGCTCGATGCGCTTGAGCAGGCGCTGCATGCCCGAGGCGATTGCGATGGTCTGATCCACCACAGCGACCGCGGCGTTCAGTATCTATCGATCCACTACACCCAGCGACTGACCGACGCCGGCATCGACGGCTCGGTCGGATCGACCGGCAACTCCTACGACAATGCCCTGGCCGAGACCATCATCGGGCTCTACAAGACCGAGGTCATCCACCACCAAGGACCTTGGCGCGAAGCGAGCCCGGTCGAATACGCCACGCTGAACTGGGTCGACTGGTTCAATCACCGACGCTTGCTGGGATCAATCGGCCATGTACCACCAGCCGAACTTGAGGCAGCGTATTATCAGCAACTCGCGAGTCAGGCCAAAGCGGCCTGACTCAAAAACGGAGCTCTCCGGAAAAGCCGGGGCGATTCAGGACTGTGCCGGGCTCTGGCGTTGAGGCTTCTGTTTGCGAAGCGAAATTGGCCTATTTTGCCTTTGCCCTGGCGAAAGCTTCGGCCAGGGTGCCGTCGGTGTTTGATGGCGATTGTTTGCCCGCTTTCTTTCCCGACTTGCTTTTCGGTCTCGGAGGTTTCGGGTCGCCTTTCGCTGTCGGATCCGTTTCATCCGGCAGGGGGTCATCCAGGCGCAGGCTGAGTGCAATGCGCTTGCGCTCCAGATCGATATTCATGACCTTGACCTTTACGACCTGGCCGGCCTTGACCACCGTCCTGGGATCCTTGACGAACTTGTCGCTCATCGCGCTGATATGGACAAGCCCGTCCTGGTGGACGCCCAGGTCGACAAAGGCGCCAAAGGCAGCGACGTTGCTGACGGTGCCTTCCAGGATCATGCCGGGGCGCAGATCCTTGATGGTGTCCACGCCCTCGGTGAACTTTGCGGTTTCGAATTCCGGGCGTGGATCACGGCCGGGTTTTTCCAGTTCCTTGAGGATGTCCTGCACGGTGGGCAGGCCGAAGCGGGCGTCGGCGAAGTCCTGGGCATTGAGCGCGCGCAGGGTCCGCGAGTCGCCGATGACCTCGGTGACGGGCCTGGCCAGCTTTTCGAGGATGCGCTTGACCACCGGATAGGCTTCCGGGTGCACGGCCGAGGCGTCGAGCGGGTCGTCGCCGTCGGCGATGCGCAGGAATCCGGCGGCCTGCTCGAAGCCCTTCGCCCCCAGGCGCGGCACCTTGAGCAGGTCCTTTCGCCGGCGGAATGGGCCGTTGTCGTCGCGGTGGGAGACGATGTTGTCCGCGACCGTTGCATTGAGGCCCGCTACACGCGCGAGCAGCGCGCTGGAGGCGGTATTGACGTGAACGCCCACGGCGTTGACGCAGTCCTCGACGCGGGCGTCCAGGGTTTTCGCCAGCTTGTGCTGATCGACGTCATGCTGGTACTGCCCGACACCGATCGCCCTGGGCTCGATCTTGACCAGCTCGGCCAGCGGGTCCTGCAGGCGGCGGGCGATGGAAACGGCGCCGCGCAGGCTGACATCCAGGTTCGGAAACTCTTTTGCCGCCAGCTCGGAAGCCGAGTAGACCGAGGCGCCGGCTTCGGAAACCACCAGCTTCTGGATGCCGCGAAGCCCTAGCTGCTTGAGCGCGTGGCCGACGAACTGGTCGATCTCGCGTGAGGCGGTGCCGTTGCCGATGGCGATCAGCTCGACCTCGTGCTTGCGGCAAAGAGCGCCCAGGGTATCCAGCGCTTCCTCGACGCGCTTTTGCGGCGGCAGCGGGTAGATCGTGGCGGTATCGAGCAGCTTGCCGGTACCGTCGATGACGACCGCCTTGGTGCCGGTGCGAAGCCCCGGGTCCAGGCCCAACACCGTGCGCGCGCCAGCGGGCGCGGCCAGCATCAGGTCGCCGAGGTTGTTGCCGAAAATACGGATCGCCTCGGCCTCGGCGCGTTCACGCGCGGCCACCATCAACTCCACCTGCAGGTTCATCTGCACGCGCGCCTTCCAGGCCAGTCGTGCACCCGTCTCCAGCCAGCTGTCGGTGGGGCGGCCGCGGTCTTCGATGCCGAGAAAATGCGCCACCCGCGCGATGGCGTGCTCATGGCCGGCGGCCGGATCGCTGCCGGGTTCGAGTTCGATGCTGAGCACGCCTTCGTTGCGACCCCTGAGCATGGCCAGCACGCGGTGTGACGGCGCTTTTTTCAGCGGCTCGGAGTACTCGAAGTAATCCCGGTATTTGGCGCCTTCGGATTCCTTGCCGTCGATCACTCGCGCGACCAGCCGCGCGCAGTTGCTGTACCACTCGCGCAGTTCGCCGAGCAGGTCGGCATGTTCGCCGGCACGCTCGATCAGGATCTGGCGAGCGCCATCCAGGGCAGCGTCGGCGTCGTCCACCTTCTTGTTGGCATCGACGTAGTCGGCCGCGGCCGCATGCGGATTCAGACAAGGATCGGCCAGCAGGGCGTCAAGCAGAGGTTCCAGCCCGGCCTCCCGGGCGTTTTGCGCGCGGGTGCGGCGCTTGGGCTTGTAGGGCAGGTACAGGTCTTCCAGTCGCGCCTTGGTTTCGGCATGCGCGATCGCTTCCTTGAGATCGTCGGTCAGTTTCCCCTGCTCGTCGATGCTCGCCAGCACCTTGGTTCGCCGGTCCTCGAGCTCGCGCAGGTAGCTCAGGCGCGTCTCGAGGCTGCGGAGCTGCGTGTCGTCCAGGCCGCCGGTCACTTCCTTGCGGTAACGAGCGATGAAGGGCACCGTCGCGCCATCGTCGAGCAGGCTGACGGCGGCCGTAACCTGGTTGGCGCGGGCGCCGATCTCCTCGGCAATCTGTCGGGCGATGCGTGCGGCTGTTGTGTCGGTCATGGGTAATCGGAAGTCGAGGTGAGAAGTCGGGTCGGGCGATTATCCACAAATGTCACGGGCTCGAACATCTTGACATTGCCGGCGGAATTTACCGGCCGGGGGATTGTGCTAGGGTTCCCTCAGGCAGTAGAAACCAGGACAGGCAGATGGATCTTTCAACCGGAACCCTGATTGGCCAGCTCATCGGCCTTTTACTCGTGGTAGCGCTGCTGGTGCTGCTTGTCAGGCTTGTCGTCTCGGTGACACGCTACAAGAACCGTAAGGCGGAAGCGCTCGAACGAGATAGCGATCAAGGCGGGGGCGGAGCCCGCAACTCTGGTTGAGGAGCGTGCGCCGGTGTGGTGCACTGCCGAGCCTATCGGGCACTTTCGCGGAATCACTGTTCCGCGGCTTCAATCTCCAGTAACAAGCTATCCGCTTCCACGATGTCGTCGGCGCTGACGGCGACTTGCGATACTTCGCCGTCCATCGGCGCCTTGATGGCCAGTTCCATCTTCATGGCCTCCATGATCAGCAGGGTTTCTCCCTCGCTGACCGGCTGACCGGATTCCACGCGTACTTCCAGGATCTTGCCGGGCATGGGGGCGAGCAGGCGGCCGTCGCTGGCGCCGCTGTCGATGGCAGCCTCGAAGCGAGCGTGGCGGGTAATTGGCCAGCGGCGGTTGTCGAGACAGACTTCCAGGCGGTGTTCGCCGACGGCATGGATCTGCAGCCGGCGCCCCTGGCCGTCGAGGGTCAGGCTGAAGTCGGCGTCGGACAACTGCTGGATGCGGACGGGGTGGAGCGCTTCGCCGATGTGCAGGCGATAGTGCCCGCCGAAGCCGGCCGCCTCGACGGTGATGCGCTTGTCAGCGCTTTCGATATCCAGCGAGCGCGTCGCCGGTTCGCCCAGGCGCCAGCTGTCGCAGGTATCCCAGGGGGTATCGTCGCTTGCCTGTGATTCCTGCATCAGCAGCCAGCGGCCGGCGGCCGCGGCCAGGATGTCCAGCGGTGCCTCACCGGCATTGAGGATGGTCGACAGTTCGCGGTCGAGCAGGCCGGTGTCGATGGCCGCTTCCGTGAACACCTGTGAACCGGCCAGGGCCTGCAGGAAGCCCAGGTTGGTGGTCGGGCCGGCGACGAAGCTCGCCGCCAGGGCCTGATTGAGGCGGGCCAGGCAGGCCTCGCGCGTGCTGTCGTGGACGATCAGCTTGGCGATCATCGGGTCGTAGTGCATGCTGACCTCGTCGCCGGCATCCACGCCCGAATCGACGCGCACCCCGCCGCTTGCGGGCAGCACCAGCGCATCGATCCGGCCGGTCGACGGCACGAAGCCCTGGTCCGGGTCTTCGGCGTAAATGCGCGCTTCCATGGCGTGGCCGGTTGCGCGGATGTCGTCCTGCGCGAGGGGGAGTTCCTCGCCTGAAGCAACGCGGAGCTGCCATTCGACCAGGTCCAGGCCGGTGATGCATTCGGTCACCGGGTGCTCGACCTGCAGGCGGGTATTCATTTCCAGGAAAAAGAATTCGTCGCCGTCGACCAGGAATTCGACCGTGCCGGCGCCGACGTAGTCGACTGCCTCGGCCGCGCGTACCGCCGAGGCGAGCAGGCGCTGGCGGACCTCATCGTCCAGTCTGGCGGCCGGGGCTTCCTCGATGATCTTCTGGTGGCGACGCTGGCTGGAGCAGTCGCGCTCGAACAGATGCACGGTATTGCCGCGGGTGTCGGCGAAGACCTGGGCCTCGATGTGGCGGGGCTTCGGCAGGTAGCGCTCGATAATCATGCGCTCGTCGCCGAAAGCGCCGGAGGCCTCGCGCCGGGCGGCCTTCAATGCCTCCTCGAAGTCCTCTTTCGAATGGACAACGCGCATACCCTTGCCGCCGCCGCCGGCCGCGGCCTTCAGCATCAGCGGAAAGCCGACGCGCTCGGCCTCTTTCATCAACCTGGCATCGTCCTGGTCATCGCCGTGGTAGCCGGGGATGAGCGGCACGTCGGCGGCTTCCATCTTCGCCTTGGCCGCGGCCTTGGAACCCATCATGTCCATCGTCTCGGGGGACGGTCCGATCAGGGTGAGGCCGGCATCGCGCAGCTTGCGTGCAAAGTCGGCATTTTCGGCCAGGAAGCCGTAGCCGGGATGGATGGCTTGCGCACCGGTATCCTTCGCCGCCTGGATGATGCGATCGACATCGAGGTAGGACTCGCGCGCGGCCGCGGCGCCGATATGCACGGCCCGGTCGGCCAGGCGCACGTGTCGCGCGTTGGCGTCGGCGTCGGAGTAGACGGCCACGGTCTCCACCCCGAGGCGGCGGCAGGTGGCGATAATGCGGCAGGCGATCTCGCCGCGATTGGCAATCAGGACGGTATTGAACATGGGTTGAAGTTTACCGCATCGGTTGCAGTGGATTGACTGCCGATTTTTCTCCGGCTAGTCTAAAAATGGGGAGGGTAATTGAATAGCTTGGACCGGGGTGGTTGGTGCCTGTTCTGCTGGGGTTTTGCAGTCCCGAAACATATGACGGAATGATCCCATGTCGATATTTGTGGTCTGGTATGGGGCGCTGCCGTCAGCATCCTTCCGTAATTCCTTGTCCCTGCTTTAGCGTGACCACCAACCGTTGGAGAGCGGTTGCGGCAAGAGGGGAATCACAATGAAACGAAGACACTATTATCTGCTTGCTCTGTCGATATTGTTCATTTGTATATCGACCTGGGCGTTCGGCAATGCCAATCCTTACCTCGCTGATGCGGCTGCCCTTAAAGATCGCCAGCATCTAGCGGATGATTCCGGTGGCGCTGAGTGTCGCCGATGATGACAATCAGCCGGTACCGGGATGCGAGATAGTGGAAGTCGGGCTCAACGAGGGTGATCCGGACAACGACGTGGAAATCACCGGTGCGCTTGCATTGGACCTCAGGGCGAGTCGCTCGGGCTCTGGCGAGGGGCGTGTCTACACCATCGAGGTTGACTGCGGTGGCAGCACCGGCTCCACGACAGTCATGGTGCCGCATGATCAGGGCGATGCGGCCGGATCGTCCGACGGTTGATGCCACGAATCATGCGCCCTGGTCCGGACTCAGCGCTCAAACGCCGCTCCCGTTCTCAATGGGAGCGGCGCCCCAGCGCGGCCGCGGGGCCGGTGCTGGCCGTGCTCCTATTGGCAGGATGTGGGTGGTTCGGCGATGCCGATAAACGCGTGGTCACAGCTGCCCCGCCGGACCGGCTCGAACGCAGCTACCAGCAGTTGGCTGCCTACCTGGAGTCGGAGAAGCCCTGCTTTCTGATTGCTCGCGACAGCGTTTTGGTTGATGGTCTTGGACCGCGGGGAACCCGAGCCAGCAGTCTTCGCTCCCGGTGCTTCCATGTGGTGGCCAACCGGACCGGTCGAAGCGAATTGTGCGATCACGTGTATTCAGTCAGTACGCTGTTGGCCGCGGGGCATGAGAACGATCGGCAGCGCTGCCTTCGGGAGGCGGCCGGCAATCCGATGTACGGCGGCCAGGTGGATCACGAAACCATGTACCGGCTGGCCGGCTGGGACGACCAGCGCATCGACGAGTTGATGCAACACCACCGGATCGGCAATAAGGGGGAGTATTGTCTGCTGTATTCGCGCGAGTTTTTCGCCGCAATTAACGATTTTCCGAATTTTGCCGGGGACGATGACCTGGCGCGGGCGCACGCTGTGCAATGGCGACCGCACCGCATGCTCGAGCTGCCCGGGTTTCTATGCACCGGCAAGTTCCTGGACACGTCCGGCTGACCTTGACCTTCGGCCCGATGCCGGTGGAGTAAGGCCGTCGGGCCATCCGCAAGGTTTTCCATCAGCCGGAATGGCCGGTGTAGCAGACCCGGGAATCGGCGTTGCTGATCGGGGCCGTTCTGAACATGTCGTTTCTACTTTGCCGCTACAGCTGATTCAGCGCATTGGAGAGGATCCAACCGCTTCGTGAATGGTGAATCGTAAATCGTAAATAGAGCGAGCTTCCTTCGATCATGGGGGCATCCATTAACGATTTACGATTTACGATTTACGTCTTTTATCCACGAAGGCTTGCGCTTTTCGAGGAAGGCGTTGAGGCCTTCCTGGCCTTCGCGGGAGACGCGCAGGGCGGCAATCAGTTCGGAGGTGCGCCGGTCGGTTTCGGCCTCGTCGTGGCGGCCGCTTGCAATCGTGTGGATCAGTTCCTTGCAGTGCGCCTGGGCGTGCGGGCCGCCGTCGAGCAGCAGGTCGACCAGGTCGGCCACGTGGCCGTCGAGCTGGCCGGCGGGCACGGTGTCGCTGACCAGGCCGATGTGTACGGCGCGTTCGGCATTGATGCGTTCGCCGGTGAGCATGTAGTGGCGGGCGTTGTTGACGCCGATGCGCGGAATCACGAACGGCGCAATGGTCGCCGGTGCGAGGCCCAGGCGTACTTCGGTCAGCCCGAACTTGGCCGTCTCCAGCGCCACGGCGAGGTCGCAACAGGCGATCAGGCCGACGCCGCCGCCGAAGGCATGGCCGTTGACCCGCGCGACGGTCGGGCAGGGCAGCTGGTCGAGCTTGCGCAGCATGGCTGCCAGGCGCTTTGCATCGTCGCGGTTTTCGGCTTCCGAGCCCTCGGCCATGGAGCGCATCCAGTTGAGATCCGCCCCGGCAGAAAAGGAGTGACCCTCGCCGGTAAGGATCATGGCCCGTGCAGCGTCCTTGGCGACCTTGTCGAAGGTCTTCGACAGCTCGGCCACAAGCTCTGCATTGAAGGCATTGTGCACCTCGGGCCGATTAAGCGTCACCGTGGCCACACCGCGGTCGTCGATTTTGAGTTTCAGTAGTTCAGTCATGGCAGATTCTTGAAGATCAAAAAATGAGTTTGTCCACAGATGAACACGGATGAACACGGATAAAGAAAGAGATTGAAAGCGGGCGCTCAACCGAAGAGTTAATAGCCGCCCAATGCGTGTCCGCTATTGCGCCTCTTGTTTTTTTATATCTGTGTTTATCTGTGTTCATCTGTGGACAGTATTGGGTTTTACATGCGGAATACGCCGAAGCGCTCCCGCTCGATCGGTGCGTTGGCCGAAGCCGCAATCGCCAGGCCGAGGACGCGGCGGGTGTCTGCGGGATCGATGATACCGTCGTCCCACAGGCGTGCGCTGGCGTAGTAGGGGTGTCCCTGGTGTTCGTACTGGTCGCGGATCGGCGCCTTGAATTTCTCTTCCTCGTCTTCAGGCCATTGTTCACCGCGCGCTTCCAGGGCATCGCGTTTTACGGTGGCGAGTACGCTGGCGGCCTGGTCGCCGCCCATCACGGAAATGCGAGCGTTGGGCCACATCCACAGGAAGCGGGGCTGGTAGGCGCGGCCGCACATGGCATAGTTGCCGGCGCCGAAGGAGCCGCCGATGACCACCGTGAACTTGGGCACGTGCGAGCAGGCCACGGCGGTGACCATCTTGGCGCCGTCGCGCGCGATGCCCGATTGCTCGTACTTCTTGCCGACCATGAAGCCGGTGATGTTCTGCAGGAATACCAGCGGGATGTTCCGCTGGTTGCACAGTTCGATGAAGTGCGCGCCCTTCAGGGCCGACTCGGAGAACAGGATGCCGTTGTTGGCGACGATGCCCACCTTGTAGCCGTGAATCGAGGCGAAGCCGCACACCAGGGTGGTGCCGTAGCGAGCTTTGAACTCCGTGAACTCCGAGCCGTCGACGATGCGGGCGATGATCTCGCGCACCTCGAAGGGGTAGCGGGTGTCGTCCGGCAGGATGCCGTAGATATCTTCGGCCGGGTAGGCCGGCTTGCGCGGGTCCTCGCTCGGCCCGAAGGCCGGTTCGGGGCGGTTGAGGTTGCCGACCAGCTCGCGCGCGATGGCTACTGCGTGGGTGTCGTTCTCGGCGAAGTGGTCGGCCACACCGGAAAGCCGGGTGTGTACGTCGGCCCCGCCCAGGGTCTCGGCGTCGACTTCCTCGCCGGTGGCTGCCTTGACCAGCGGCGGACCGCCCAGAAAGATCGTGCCCTGTTCCTTGACGATGATCGCTTCGTCGCACATCGCCGGCACGTAAGCGCCGCCGGCGGTGCACGAGCCCATCACCACCGCGATCTGCGGGATGTTTTTCGCCGACAGCCGCGCCTGGTTGTAGAAGATGCGCCCGAAATGGTCGCGATCCGGGAAGACCTCGTCCTGTAACGGCAGGAAGGCCCCGCCGGAGTCGACCAGGTAGATGCAGGGCAGGTTGTTCTCCAGCGCGATTTCCTGGGCGCGCAGGTGTTTCTTGACCGTGATGGGGTAGTAGGTGCCGCCCTTCACGGTGGCGTCGTTGGCCACCACCATGCACTCGACGCCGTTGACCCGGCCGACGCCGGCGATCACGCCCGCGCCCGGGGCGGCATCCTCGTACATGCCGTTGGCCGCCAGGGGCGCTACCTCCAGGAACGGACTGCCGGGATCGAGCAGGGTGCGCACGCGCTCGCGTGGCAGCAGCTTGCCGCGGCCCACGTGCTTTTCACGCGATTTCTCCGGCCCGCCGAGGGCGGTACGCTCCAGCTTCTCGCGCAGGTCGGCGGCCAGCTGCCGGTGGTGCTCGTCGCGAGCGACGAAATCCGCGTCCTTGCGATTGACGTGGCTGTCCAGGCGGGGCATGGGGGCTCCAGTCGGTCAAAGGCGTAATTGTAGCTTGTTGGTTCGTCCGGTTCCCGGGGTCAGGAGCAAGATCGCGATCTTCCTCGCTCAGGTTTTCCTTGCCCAAACGTGTTGCCCCGGCCTGTTTGGCGCGGTTATAATGCCGGGCTTAATGAAATCTGGCGACTGGGGCTTTTGCACAAAGCCCGACCTGGGGTCCGCCCAGGGGGTTTTCTGGAAAAGCCCGGTCGCCCCAACAGAACTGTTTTCAGGAGTAGTTTGAACAATGACTCTGACCGCTGAAGAAAAGAGCCAGGTCGTCAAGGAACACCAGCTCGCCGAGGGTGATACGGGTTCCCCGGAAGTGCAGGTTGCGCTGCTGACCGCGCGTATCCAGCATCTCACCGGGCACTTCGAGCATCACAAGAAGGACCATCACTCCCGTCGGGGGCTGCTCAAGCTCGTCAATCAGCGTCGTTCGCTGCTGGATTACGTCAAGAAAAAGGACATCCAGCGCTATCGGAACCTGATCGAGCGCCTTGGCCTACGCCGTTAAAGCGCGGTTCCTGCCCGATTGAATACGACACCCCGGCGGCTCATGAGCTGATCCGGGGTGTTTTCTATTGCAAGTGCAAAGTGGAGTGAGAGAAGTGAAGAAGTTCAGTAAAACGTTCAAATTCGGCGAGCACGACGTGACGCTCGAAACCGGTCATGTTGCGCGCCAGGCCGACGGTGCCGTGCTGGTGACCATGGCCGACACGGTGGTTCTGGTGACCGCGGTGGTCCGCAAGGAAGCCAAGCCGGGTCAGGCCTTTTTCCCGCTGACTATCAATTATCAGGAAAAATTCTACTCGGCCGGTCGCATTCCCGGTGGTTTCTTCAAGCGTGAAGGGCGCCCGACCGAAAAGGACACCCTGACTTCGCGCCTGATCGACCGACCCATTCGGCCGCTGTTTCCCAAGGGTTTCATGAATGAAGCCCAGGTGATCGCGACGGTGATGTCGTGCAACCCTGAAGTGGATGCCGACATCCCGGCCATGATCGGCGCTTCGGCGGCGCTGTCGCTGTCCGGCGCACCTTTCCAGGGCCCGATCGGTGGCGCCCGCGTCGGTTTCATCAACGACGAGTACGTCGTCAACCCGACCGCCACGCAGCTCGAGGAATCACGCCTGAACCTGGTGGTTGCCGGCACCTCCGAGGCCGTGTTGATGGTCGAGTCCGAAGCCGACCAGCTCTCCGAGGAGCAGATGCTCGGCGCGGTCACCTTCGGTCACGAGCAGATGCAGGTGGCCATCAAGGCCATCGAGGAACTCACCAGTGAAGCCGGCAAGCCCAAGTGGGACTGGCAGGCGCCCGAGCGTCCGGCGGGCCTCGACAAGCAGGTTGCCGACCTGGCTTCCGAAGGCCTGGCCAAGGCCTATGAAAACACCGACAAGACAACTCGTCGCGATGCCATCAGCGAGTTGCGCTCGAGCGTGGTCGAGAAGCTGTGTCCGGAAGACGACGAGAATGCCCCGAGCCAGGATGACGTCAAGGACGAGTTTGCCGCGCTCGAGAAGAAGTACGTGCGCGACCAGATTCTCGACGGCAAGCCGCGCATCGACGGCCGCGACCTGACCACCGTTCGTCCGCTCGACATGGAAGTCGGCGTCTTCCCGCGCACGCACGGTTCGGCCATCTTCACCCGTGGCGAGACCCAGGCGATGTGCGTGATCACGCTGGGTACCGGCCGCGACGCGCAGATCATCGACGCCATCGAGGGCGAGTACAAGGAGCAGTTCATGCTCCACTACAACTTCCCCCCGTTCTGCGTGGGCGAAACGAGCTTCATGCTCGGTCCCAAGCGCCGCGAGATCGGCCACGGCAAGCTTGCCAAGCGCGCCCTGGCCGCGGTCGTGCCCAAGGGCGAAGAGTTTCCCTACGTGCTGCGTATCGTCTCGGAAGTGACCGAATCCAACGGTTCGAGCTCCATGGCGACCGTCTGCGGTTCCTCGCTGGCGATGATGGATGCCGGGGTGCCGATGAAGGCGCCGGTGGCCGGTATCGCCATGGGTCTGATCAAGGAAGGCGACCGCTTTGCCGTGCTCACCGATATTCTCGGCGACGAGGATCACCTGGGCGACATGGACTTCAAGGTGGCCGGCTCGAAAGACGGCGTCACCGCCCTGCAGATGGACATCAAGATCACCGGCATCACCAAGGAGATCATGGAAGTCGCGCTCAAGCAGGCGACCGATGCCCGTGGCCACATTCTCGAGCAGATGAACCAGGTCATCGAACATCCGCGCGAGGAAATGAGCGAGTACGCGCCGCGCCTGTTTACCATGAAGGTGCACCCGGACAAGATCCGCGATGTGATCGGCAAGGGCGGTGCGACCATCCGCCAGATCACCGAGGAGACCGGTACCACCATCGACATCCAGGACGACGGCACGGTCACGATCGCTTCGGTCAACCAGGCGGCTGCCGACGATGCGCGCAAGCGTATCGAGCAGATCACCGCCGACGTCGAAGTGGGCGCTGTCTACGAAGGCACGGTCACCAAGATCATGAACTTCGGTGCATTCGTTACGATCCTGCCTGGCAAGGACGGCCTGGTCCACATCTCGCAGATCTCCGACGAGCGCGTCGAGAACGTGACCGACGAGCTGGCCGAAGGCGACAAGGTCAAGGTCAAGGTGCTCGAGGTCGACAAGCAGGGCCGCATTCGCCTGAGCATGAAGGCGCTCAAGGAAGACGAGAAGGAAGGCGAGAGCAACTGACCGCCTCAAGACGGTTGCCCGGACGTCCGGGCAACCGTTGATCCGAAAAGCGACTAACCGCGAAGAGCGCTAAGAACGCAAAGATTGGGTTTGCGAACTTTGCGTCTTCGCGGTTTTCTTTATTCTGTGTCATTTGGGTTTCGCGCTATGACGGCCAGGGACGTCTTATGGAACTGCTGATTCCTGTCTCTCCCGGTGAGTTGCTCGACAAACTCACCATTCTCGAAATCAAGCTCGAGCGTATCGACGATGAAGCCAAGCTGGCCAACGTGCGGCGTGAGCATGAGTTCCTTTCGCGTATCTGGGATGAGTCCGGGCTGGACAGCGAGGATGTGGCTGCCGTGCGCCGGCGGCTGCGTGAGCTCAACGAAGCCCTGTGGGAGATCGAGGACGACATCCGTGTCGAGGAGCGCGAGAAGCGTTTCGACGGTCGTTTCATCGAACTGGCACGTTCCGTCTATCAACGAAACGACGAACGTGCCGCACTGAAGAGGCAGGTCAATGAATTGCTCGGGTCGGAAATCGTCGAGGAAAAGTCCTACAGCAACTACAGCTGAAGGCGGTATGGTGTAAGGAGAAAGACTTGGAAATCTACGGCGGTTTTCATGGCCTTGTCGGAGTCAAGGGAGTAGAATCGTGCCGTATTGTCAATAAAGGCACGGGCGTTGCGATGTTTCGAAAACTGATATTTTTTCTGGTGCTGGCCCAGGGGCTGGCCGCCGTGGCGATTGCCCAGGTCGAGGACGAAGATGCACCTCGCAGCCAGGCTGGTACGCCGACTTTCAATTTCATTGGTGATCGCTATCGTGTCGGCATCGGGCTCGACAGTGAATTCGACGTTGTCGGCGAGTTCCAGGCGGCCCTGTACGAATCGCAGCGCTCGAGCTTCATCGGCGACGGCTGGTTGGGCAGCGAAGGCGCCGGCGGCGTCAAGCTCAACTATCACTGGCTGATCAACGAAACCGCCGAGGAAGGCCCCGATGGCCTGGTTTACACCGCCGGCAATGTCGCCAAGCTGTTTGTCGCCGCCGACCAGAACCAGTTCGAAGATCGCAAGCTGACCTTCGGCGGTGGCTGGGAAGGTCGCAGATGGGCCTTTTCGGGCTACGGCATGACAGCCCTGACCGACGAGCGTCTGGTCGACCGGGCGACGACCATCGAGGAAATGCTGGTCAACGGCGAAATCGATGGGCGCGCTTTCTCCCGGGTTGACACCATCGAGACCGTGACCGAATTGTTCGAGGAACCCTACGAGTGGGGTCTGGGTCTGCGTGCCGAGCGGTTCTTCGAGAACCCGCTGATTCGCCTCAGAGGCGGCCTGGACTACGAGGAAGGTGACTTCAGTTCTTCACAGGTCACGGCTTCGCTGTCGCTCGACAAGCACTTCCATAATTCACCGCACAGCCTTGGGTTCCGCACAAGCTATGCCCACAAGGACGGCGACTTCGTCGTCGACGACAGTGATCTGCGCGGCAGCGTGATCTACAGTTTCAGTTTCGGCGGTGCGGGCAGCTCGTTCCGCCCCTCCCGCCAGTATCGCGATGTGGAGGTCGAGGTGCCCGGGGAGCCGCGTTCGGAAGAGCGCGTTACCGTCAACGAAGTTACCCTGACTGATCGCACGACCTTCGACTTCGACAGCTCGTTGCTCAAGCCGGGCGCTGAAAGCACGCTCGACGAAATCGTGGCGGCGATCGAGGACGGTGGCCTGGTCGGTGACATTCAGATCGTCGGGCACACCTGCAATATCGGCACCGAGGAATACAACCAGGGCCTGAGTGAGCGTCGCGCCCGCTCGGTCGTCGACTACCTGACCGCCAATGGCGTCGATTCGTCCGATATCGAATGGCGAGGCGAGGGCGAGACCGAGCCGCGCTTCTCCAACGACACCGAGGAGAGTCGCAGCCGCAATCGCCGCGTTGAAATCAGCTTCGTGACTGAACGGAGAAGTACCAAGACGGTGACCGTCGGTCCGGACGAGCCGGCGACCGAAATCCGCCAGGTCGAGGTGCCGGTCGAGGCGCCGTGGATTCGTCGCGCGCTGCGCAACCCCGTCCAGCACAAGCGAATTGTCGACTATTACCGTTACCAGGAAAGCACGGCCAGCGTCACCGAAGGTGAAATCGAGTTTGCCAACGAGGCGCCGCAGGCTGCCGACGACCAGTTCACCGTCGAGACCGACTCGGCCGACAATGGCCTCGATGTGCTGGCCAACGACACCGATGCCGACGGCGATACGCTGACCATCGTCGGCGTGACCGAGCCGGCAAACGGCCAGGTTTCGATCAGCGGCGACCAGGTGGTGTACACCCCCGACAGCGGTTTTACCGGCAGCGACAGCTTCAGTTACACGGTCGAGGACGGTTTTGGCGGCGAGGCCTCTGCAACCGTGAGCATTACGGTCGAGTCGCTCAACCAGCCGCCGGTGGTGGGCGACCTGACGGCGAACACACTGCGCAATCAGGCGGTCGACATCGATGTCCTGGCTGAAGCAACCGATCCGGACGGCGACGAACTCAGCATCGCCGGCTTCACGCAGCCCGATAACGGCACGGTGACGCAGTCGGGCGGGGTGTTGCGCTACCTTCCGGACGATGAGTTCGTCGGCAGCGACAGTTTCACCTACACGATTTCCGACGGTCGGGGCGGTGAAGCTTCGGCCAGCGTGGTCGTTGATGTCGCTTTTGCCAATCGCGCGCCGGTAGCCAACCCGGATGCGGCTGAAACCACGGTTGGGCAGCCCGTCACCGTCGATGTACTGGCCAACGACTTTGACCCCGACGGCGACCCGCTCGAAATCGTGGACGTGGTTCAGTGGTACGGCATGCCGGCCGAGGTGACCGTCAACGATGATGGCACCATCACGTTCCGGATCAGCGACTCGTGCAATGGCCGTAACCGGTTCCGGTATACGATTTCGGATCCGTCCGGCGCCACCGCGCAGGCCAATGTCTCGGTCAATCGCGTTTCGGGTTCGGACACCGAAAACGCGTCTCCCGAGTGCGTCGGCTGGTAGGCCGTCGTTCAGCGGCTTCCCAGTAGCTGCTCGAGTTTTTCGACCACCATTTCCGGGGTGATGAGTTCCATCACCCCGGGCCTTTCCAGGCGTTTGCCCCAGCGCAGCTTTTCCGGCGCTCGCCCTGCGAACTCCCGGGCGGCCTGGGGGAAGCAGTCGACCGTGTGGGCCAGGCTGTCGATAGGGCCGGAACGTCGCGCCCAAGTCGCCGCATAGAGACCGACGACCGGCGTGCCCATGGCATCGGCGAAATGCGCCGGGCCGGAATCCGGTGAAATCACGCAGGCCGCGCGCTCGAACATGGCCAGCGCCTGCTTGATCGTGTCACGGCCGATCAGATTGAGCGGCTTGTGTTTCATTTCGCGCTCGACCGCCGCACCCAGCGCTTTCTCCATTTCCCCGGGGCCGCCCATCAGGATCACGGTCCGGCCGGTCGTTTCGATCACCCAGTCGGCTACCGCCGCGTAGCCGGCGGGATGCCAGTTGCGAGGGGTATGGCTCGATGCCGGACTGATGATGACCGCGCGATCGGCATCCGGCTGGTGGTGACGGGCGAACTCGCGCGCTTGTTCAGGCACCGGCAGGTGCCGATCAACGCCGTCGGTGGGCAGGCCCAGGTAGCGGGCAAATTCCAGAAACGCATCGACCTGGTGCTGGAAGGGAACGGCGTTGATGCGTTCGTTGATCACCAGTCCGTGACCCGGGCGGGAACGCGCCCGGTCGAAGCCGATGCGGCGATCGGCGCTTACCAGGCTGGCCAGCAAGGACGAACGCTGCGAGACCTGGGTGAGCAGCAGCGCGTCGAAGTGTCGCGGGCTCAGTGATCGCCGTGCCTGCCGGAAGCCCGCGAAGGGACCTTTCTTGTCGAATACAATGAATTCGACGCCGGGCAGGTCGTGTACCAGGCGGTGCTCGGCCTTGCCGACGATCCAGCTCAACGCCGTCCCCGGCCAGGCACGCTGGAGCGCGCGCACGAGGGGCACCGTGTTGCACACGTCGCCCAGCGCCGACAGGCGCAGCAGGCAAAGTGAACTGGGTGGCTCGTTCGTTTGAAGATCGGGCACGTTACAGCGAAATGGAATGGGAATCGAAAGGGCGATATGCCGGAAAAGGAACTGCAAGCAGGCTCACTGCGTATTCTATATGACCCGTCCGAACTTGATGTGGTCAGCCCGGAGTGGCTCGATCCGGGCTTCTGGCGTATCCGGAAAGCCGTTCTGGCTGAATTCGGCGGCCGTGGACAGGCGCTGGCGGTGGATACTCAGGCGGGTCCGGCCGTGTTGCGGCGTTACCTGCGCGGCGGCATGATTGCCCGTCTCAGCCGCGATCGCTATTGCTTTACCGGCTTCCAGCGCAGCCGAAGCTTCCGCGAGTTTCGAGTTCTGGCAAGCTTGCACCAGATCGGGCTGCCGGTGCCCCAACCGCTGCTCGCAGGCTGTGAACGACTGGGGCCGACCTGCCGCGCGGCCATTCTCACCCGGTTGCTTGAGAACACCATCAGCCTGCCGCAGGCCGCCGACATTCTCGAGCCCTTTCACTGGCGGCGACTGGGTAAGACCCTCGGTCGCTTCTTCCGCGCCGGTGTCGTCCACCCCGACCTCAACGCCCACAACCTCCTGATCGACGGGGCGGGTCACTGGTACGTCATCGATTTCGATCGGGCCCGAATCGAAGACGGGCCCGTCGACCCGAAACCCATGCTCAAGCGGCTGGAGCGCTCGCTCGACAAGCTCGGCATCGACGGTGACCGAAGACTGCTCCGGAAGACCGCAATTCAAGTCGATTGAAATGCGTGCCCATCAGGCATGAAAGAAGTCCAGACCCGATTGTAGTAAAGGGTAACGACCATTCGGAGATCTTGTGCCATGAACCATCTCGATCCAAAGCTGATCCTGCCCCTCGCAATGCTAGCTTTTGTCCTGCTGCTGACAGCCTGTGAGCAGTCTGGAGCCCCGGACGCAGAGGAATCGGTCCTGCGCGTTCACGACGTTTCCGGTCTGCAGGTCGAGGAGCTGGATGAGAAACTCAATGAACTACTATCCCGTGAGGATCTCCCGCTTCGGGGGAAGGTGGAGTCACTCGATGACAATCGCCTCGCGGTGAATGCCTCCCGCTATCTTCAGGACGAGATTGTGGCGATGATCGATCAGCTCAGGGACTACGACTCAACCAATGCCATTGAGAGACCGTTTCGTGTTCAATATTGGTTCCTGCGCATGGCAAAGGGAGAGGGAGGAGGCGATGTACCTGCTTCCGTCAACGAAGACCTGGCGCCTCTTCTGGAGCGATTCGATGGTTACTCGCTATCGGTTGAAGACTATGTCGAGACTTATCACACCGACACATCGAGTGTTGGCACGGTCAGTTCCGGGCAGGGCGCCCGGATTTCCGTTCGTTCAGCCGAATCCACCCAGGAAGGGATGAAGTTGCGAGCGCGCGTTTACTCACCCAGGGAAGCGACTTCGATATCTTACGAGGTCGGTCACATGCTGGTTCCAGGCAAGGCATTGGTCCTCGGCCAGGTGCACGACGGAGGGGATGCAACACAAGCTTCTTACCAGGTGCTGGTCGCCCGGGCCGAATGGACGGACTCGACGGACTGAGCCGATTCCGTGCTTTCCAGGCAAGCGTTGGAGGCGGCGTATGTCCGACTGGAACGCCCACTCTACAACTATCTGTATCGATGGTTCTGGTGCTCGGAGACCTGTCGTGATTTGATTCACGATGCGTTCGAGCGCATCTGGCGCAAGCGGCGGGATGTGGAGCAAGCGCGTATGGACGCTCTGGTATGGACGACCGTGATCAACCTGAGCCGCAATCATCACCGTCGTCGCAAGCTGCTCGAGTGGGCACCGTTGCCCCCGGTGCTGGTCGGCGGCACGCAGCCGGATGTCGATGCCGAACTCGACGAGCGGGAGCAGCGGCTGCAACGGGCGCTCGACGCATTGCCGAATCGCAGCAGAGAGGTTCTCCTGCTGGAGATATTCGCCGGGGTGCCCAGGGATCAGTTGGCATCGATGCTGGAAATACCGGCCGGGACACTGGCTTCGCGCAAGCACGCGGCGGTCCGTCGCTTGAAGGAGTTGCTCGACGATGACGATTGAACGCCATTTTCCGATGCTCGAAGCGCCGCCCGGTGGATTGGCGCGGTTGCGGGCGCGACTCGATCGCTCTAGCCGGCGGTCGTGGTTTCGACCCGCAGCGGTTCTAGCGGTCATGCTGGCCGTGCTGGTTTCGGTTCCGTGGTTGCTGGATTCCGCGCAGACCCGGCAACGCGAGTCGCATCAGCTCAGCGAGCTTCGCCGGACCCTGGCCGAGCATCGCCGCCCCGACCTGGCGATCAACGGGCAGCAGCCGACGCCCTTGATGCTGGATTCGGATCGGCTGGAAGCCTACTTCGTCAACGGCGGCGGCTGATACGGCCGCCGCAGGACTTTCTCACCGCGCGAGAGCCTGCCGCGCCATGCCGAGCACTGAGTCCTCGGGGAAGTCATCCTGCTTCCAGATGCCGGCGCTCTTGCCGGTCAGGCGTTCGACCGCTTCGGCGATGCTGGCGGCGGGCACGATGTGAAATTGGTCGTTGGTGCAAGCCTTGATGACGCGCTTTTCCAGCGCCAGCCGATCCCTGTCCATGGCCGGGATGATCACACCCTGCTGGCCGTTGAGACCCGCGTGGTTGCATGCGTCGTAGAAGGCTTCGATGCGCTCGTTGATATGATCGACGCCGACGACCTGGCCGCGGGCGTCGATACTGCCGATCACTGCCAGGTCCTGCCGAAGTGACAGGCCGGCCAGAACCGCCAACACGCCACAGGCCTGTCCCAGCAGAGTCGCTGACGCGTCTTCGGGTGCCACAGCGGGGTCGAGGGTCATGGCGACGTGAATGCCGGGCAGGGCGTCAAGGCGCATGAGCTCGGTGATCATAGGCAGCAGGAAGTGACGCACCGGAAGCTGCTGGCCGCCGCTCTCCAGCGATACTTCCGCGTGCGCCGTGCCGATGATCGACACGTCCAGCCTGGTCGGTATCCCGAAGGTCTCGTCGGCCAGTCGCTCGCGCGTTACGAGGTTGAGCTGGCCGGCGGAGCGGCCGCGCAGGCGAATCAGCCCGCTGTCGACACTGTGTGCTGCCCGGCTGCCAGACGGCAGACCCGCACGCCGGCGAATCCTTTCGAATGCTTCCTCGATGCGTTCGCGGCCAACCTCGGTTTCACCCTCCTGGCCGGCGAGAAACGCGGCCTCGCGTACGACATCGGCCAGCCGTCCGACGTGGCTCGTGAGGCGGGACGGCCGGTCGGACAGCCGGGCGCTGATTTCCATGACGGACGTCAGTGCGGGGCGGTTCAGCGGTAGCAGGTCTTCAAGCTGAACCAGGGAAGCCATAAAGCGGCAGGTTCGTTCGATGCCCTTGGCATCGCGCGGCACGCTGGTTTCAAGGTCGGCGAGCAGGCGGAACCGCCTGGAAAACTCGGGGCTGATCGATTCCAGCGCTTCATAGGCGGCCTGATCGCCGACGATAATGACGCCCACATCGATCGGAACGGCTTCCGGCCGCAAGGACTGCGCGGCCTGGCTCCATCCGTTTGTCGGTGTGTTGATGGTCACCTCTCCAGCCCGCAGGATACGCAGCAGTTGACGCAATACGCCGGGCTCGCTGACGAGGTCTTCCGCGTCGAGAATCAGGAAGCCGCCGTCGGCCTGGATCAGCGTGCCCGAGCGGATGCCCTGAAACGAGGCCACGGCGCGGCCGCCGCTGCGCCATGCCGGATCGACCGTGCCGAACAGACTGGCCGGCGAAGTGGAGTGGGTCGTCACGATGGGGGCGCCGTCTTCTTCCTGGCCCATGTTGAGCACATTGACCCCGTAGAGCACGGTTGGATCGGCCAGCTCGCTGGTTTCATGGCCGATCCGCTTTTCGAGCACATCGTCGATGACCTCCCTGAGGTACGTTTCGACGCCTTCGGCCTTGAAACGCTGGGCGACCTCGGCTGTCATTTCAGCCATGATGCGGGCCGTTTCGGTCATGTCGATCTGCTCGATATGCCGCTGCGCTTGCTGCCATTTCTTGCGGATATGGCGCGAAGCCTTCTGGATCTCGTTGTCGTAGGACTTGATGCGCTCTTCGAACTTCTTGCGGTCTTCCTCGCTGGCCTGCTTGCGCGCGACCATGTTGCGAAACTCTTCCTGCGAAACCGGCTTACCCATGATGCGAACCGAGACCTGCAAGCGTGCATTGGGCCCCGCCTGGCTGCGGGTCAGGGCCAGCCCCTCCGATTCGAGTTTTTTCTCAAGCGGGCGCAGCAGCAGGCCGATGTCACGCTCGGCCGCCTCGCGTCGGGCCTCCCGCCGACTTCGGATGGGATCGTTGGCCAGGATTTCGGGCAGACGCTCGCGCACGAATAACGCAATGCGCTGCATCTGCTTCTGGAAAGGCCGGCCCTCCCCGCGGGCGAGCACGATCAGCCTCGGCCGATCCGGGTTCGAGAAATTGTGCACAAAGCAGAAGTCATGACTGCGCCGTGCCTTGGGGCGCAGGGTGCCGAACATGCTGTCGAGCAGCCGCTGTCGCCCGCTTCCACGAGGACCGCGCAGGAAAACGTGCTGGTTGTGACCGGGGTTGGCGATACCGTACCGGAGGGCCTCGGTGGCCGCTTCCTGGCCCAGCGTGCCCTCGAGAACCGGGATGTCGCGGGTCGATTCGCCGGGGATATCCTTATTGTCCGGCCGCCAGCGCAACCGTTCCGGTGGAATAGCGTACCGTGCCACCTTACGAACCTCCCTGATGCTGTTTCATGATGTCTCCAGTTGGTTTGTTCTATCTCCCCCGCTTGTTTGCGAATACTATACCGGAGCCGTCTCCCGCGTCTCCTGCCTGGCCTGGGACTCGGCGAAGCTGATCCAGGCTTCGGCTGTTTCCTTCGGTTTCTCGATCATGGGCAGATGGCCCGTGGCCGGTAGGATAAGCGTGCGTGCATGCGGCATGCGCTCGGCCAGTATCTTGAGGCCGTCAGGGTGCAGGACCTGGTCGGCCTGGCCCCAGACAATCAGCGACGGCACGTCCAGTTTCGGGGCCAGTTCCTCGAGCGGTGTCGAACGAAAGCGGATCGCCTCGAAAATTTGCGCAGCCCGTTCCGAGTGGCGGCTGGCACGATCAGCCAATTGACGGGCCAGTGGTCCCGGCAGCCAGGGCGGACGCACGAAGCAATAATCCATCAGTCGTCGAAAATCTTTCCGGTCCCGGACAACCAGGGCATTGTGCCCGCCCTGGTAGACCACTTCGAAAAGCGGTGAGAGCGGGGCGGTTTGCAGTCCGCCGGGATTGAGCAGCCACAGGGCACGTACCCTCGCAGGCGCCCTGCTGGCGATCGCGGCGGCGATGTATCCGCCCATGGAGCTGCCGCCCAGGTAGAAGCGCTCGATGCCGAGTTCGTCGAGCAGGTCAAGCACCCGTTCTGCCTGGGCTTCGACGCCATAGTCCAGTTCCCCATCGAATTCGGTCTGGCCGAAGCCGGGCAGGTCGGGGGCAATGACGCGAAAGTGCTTGCCGAGACATCGCGAGACGCGGGTGAAGTGGTAGCTGTCGCCGTTGAAGCCGTGCAGCAATAGCAGGGGTTCGCCGTGACCGCCCTCCAGAGTGTGCCAGTCGATATCGCCGCACCTGACCCGGCGCTGGCCCAGTCGCCCCTGCCGGCGCTCGGCGGCCATGAAAAGTCGCGCCAGCGGTTGCGGCCAAAGGAGCCAGAACACCGCCCAGGCGGCGAGCGCGACCCCGAGCACGGACAGCCAGATCGTCATGACAGCAAATCGTCCCTCTCTCGATTCGAAGTTCGAGGATACCGTATTCTCTCCACTTTCCGCTGACGAGCCCATCGTCCGGGTAGAATGGCCGCCTTTCGGAATACGCTTGACCCGTCGTCATGCACCTGATGATTATTGCCATGGTGCTGGTGGTTGCCAGCGCCAACTATCTCGTCCAGTTTCCGGTCAACGACTGGTTGACCTGGGGTGCGCTGACCTATCCGGTTTCCTATTTCATCACCGACCTGACCAATCGGCGCTTCGGTTCCGGCTCGGCACGCCGGGTCGTATACATCGGCTTCGCCCTGGCCGTAGTGGCTTCGATCTGGCTGGCAAGTCCGCGCATCGCCCTCGCTTCGGGCACGGCTTTCCTGGTTTCGCAGCTGATGGATGTGGCCATCTTCGATCGTCTTCGTGAGCGAGCCTGGTGGCAGCCGCCGTTGTTCTCCAGCGTAATCGGATCCCTGGTCGACACCGCCCTGTTTTTTGCCCTGGCGTTCTGGGGAACGACCATGCCCTGGGTGACGCTGGCGGTCGGCGACTACGGCGTCAAGGTTGCCATTGCCTTGATCCTGCTGATTCCCTGGCGCGTGGCGGCACGGCGTGGGTGAGTTCTTTTCCGTTGCCTGCGCCGCCTGCTGGGCGCTGGCTGTCGTGCTGTTCCGCCGCTCGGGCGAGACACTGCCGGCGTTCGAGCTCAACCTGTTCAAGAACCTTCTGGCTACAGGCCTGATGGTGCCCACTATCCTCATCGTCGACGGCATCAGCTGGCCCGGCTACAGTCCCTTCGAATGGCTGGTCGTGGCCCTCTCCGGCATCGTTGGTATCGCCATCGCCGATACCTGGTATCTGCGCGCGCTCAACTTGATGGGAGCGTCACGAACGGGCGTGACGGCAAGCCTTTACTCGCCGTTCGTTATCGTCCTGTCGATTTTGTTCCTCGGCGAGGTGCTTGTGTGGTGGCAGTACTTCGGCTTCGTCCTGGTTCTCGGCGGCATTCTCCTGGTCACCTGGCGACAGAACAGGCGCGACGTTTCCCTGCGTGCGATTCGTCTTGGCGTTGCTTTCGGCGCCGGCGCCGTATTCCTCATGGCCAGTGGGATCGTGATGGTCAAGCCCATCCTGGAATCGCAGTCGTTCATGTGGACCATGGGCGTTCGCCTCGCCGCAGGGGCCGCGGGCATGCTGCTGTTCCTGCACTGGACACAGGGCTGGCAGCGGGCGCTCGATTTGTATCGCTCGCCCCAGCCTTGGGGAACGATCGTGGTGGCCAGCCTGCTGGGCAGCTACGTGTCAATGATGCTGTGGCTGGCCGGCTACAAGCTGACGCTGGCCTCGGTTGCGTCCGTGCTCAATGAAACCGCGGCGGCCTTCATCGTCGTGTTCGCCTGGCTGTGGCTGGACGAAGAGATGAACTGGCGCCGGCTGGCGGGCATCGGCCTCACCTTTTCGGGCGTGGCGCTGATGGTGGCGTTTTGAATCATTGCCCCTGGACGGCGCCCATATCGACCAGGTGCTGCCGGGCGCGTTTGCCGGCGGGCGTGTCGGACTGGGCCGCGGTTTGGTAGTGCTCGATGGCCTGCTGCCGGTTGCCCGTGGCGCGCTCGACGTTGCCCAGGTGGAGGTGGCCGTCGGCGGTGGGAAGCATCTCGAGGCTCGCCTTCAGGTCGGAGCGGGCGCCGGACCACTGGTCGCGTTGCGCGCGCACCATGCCGCGGCGCAGGTGGTGGTAAAACCAGCTCGAATCCCTTTGCAGCGCGTCCGAGTAGGCGCGTTCGGCCGCCGCGAAATCCTTGCGGGTGGCCAGCGCATCTCCGCGCAGGGCATGGAAGAGGGCTTCATCGTCTTCGATGGATAGCGCCTCCCTTGCCTTTGCGAGAGCTTCATCGACATTGTCTTCCTGAAGCGCCTTGCGGCCGGCGTCGTGGGCCTCGTAGGCGGGCTGGATCTGTTGCAGGTAGGCCATCTGCTGCTGGTATTCCTCGCGGCCGATGCGCCCGCCTCGACCCAGTTCGTCGGCCCTTTTCCTGTTGTTCTCGACGCGTTCGGGCGAGGGCGGATGCGAGGCGAACAGGCCGTCGAGCCAGCCGGATTGCCGGTTCTCCGACAGGCGCACGAACGTCTCTTGCAAGTCGACGGCGGCGGCCGGGTCGTAGCCGGCGTCCTTCATGTACTTCATGCCGTAGTAGTCGGCCTCGCGCTCGGCGTCGCGCGAATAGCGCTGCTGGATGAGCTGGGCGCCGATCATTCCGCCCAGCATGGCAACCTGGGTGTACTGGTCGTTGTCGGTGCTCGCGCCGACGGCAACGGCGCCCAGGATGACCGCGCCCTGCGCCAGGGCGGCGCGGGAGGCCGCGTGAGCGCTGTGGCGGGCTGCGGCGTGCACGACCTCGTGGCCCAGCACGGCAACCAGCTCGGCTTCCGAACCCATTTCGGTCAGCAGGCCGCGATTGACGGCGATCTTGCCGCCCGGCAGGGCCCAGGCGTTGGGGACCGAACTGTTGATGACCTGGAATTCATAAGGGAGATCGCGATCGGAAGACTTGGCAACGCGCTGACCGAGCGACTGGACGTAATCGGTCACGGATTTGTCGATCACCAGATCGCCGCCCTGGGCCTGGCGCATCGGTGCATATTGTTGCTCGCCGACCTGGCGCTCCCAGTCCTCGCCGTAGAGGCTCAGCTGGCGTTCCCCGGTGACCGGATTGGTGGCGCAGCCGGCAAGAAGGAGAAGAACGGCGGTGATGCTGACGAGACGATGCATCGGGAATCTCCACGGTGAGCATGGCCCTGATTATACGGGTTCGCGTTTGCGTGTTATGTGCGGTGAGCGCAGACCCGCGAAGGTTGGTGTTACATCGCAGTCAGACTTGTTCGGTGGTTCGCTGGTTCGCTGGTTCGCTGGTTCGGCAGCCGGTCGCTTCGCGGGGCGGCTTTGCCGCTTCAGGTCTGCGGGCCACGGATAGGGACTGTCCTGAGATTTGTGTAACTGCCCATTGATGTACTGTAAATCAGGAGTTTATCAATGGACGCAGTAGTGGATGAAAAAAGGCTCAAGGAGCTG